>DATBMX010000080.1:0-13630 GCA_036554625.1 Aestuariivirgaceae bacterium | reverse complement strand
CAAGACCACAACTCCCTCCCGCGACATGCGCCTGTCGTCCTCGCATTTCGTGCAGTCCCTGCTCCTGTCGCTCCTCATCGGCCTCGCTTTCCTGGCGATTGCTCCGAAACATGTGGTGACGCAGGCCCAGTCGGCCGAGATGGAGGACAAATCGAAGTTCGTTCGCCTCGGCGCCGGCAAATCCATGATCATCAAGCTGCCCGGCAGCGCCAAGGATGTGATCGTCGGCAATCCCGCCATCGTCGATGCCATCGTCCGCACTCAGAACCGCGCCTATCTCTTCGGCCGCGCCCCCGGACAGACCAACGTGTTTTTCTTCGACGCCGAGGGTCGCCAGATCCTCAGCCTCGACCTTGAAGTATCGCGCGATCCGCTGGCCCTGCAGAAACTGATCGAGCGCGCCATTCCAGGCACCGGCATCACGGTCGATACGGTGAACGACAGCGTCGTGTTGGGCGGCGTCGCCGCCAATCCCGCCGAGGCGCAGAAGGCCATGGATCTCGCCATTCAGCTTGTCGGCGATGCCAAGAAGGTCTTGAGCACAATCGCCATCAGCGGCCGCGAGCAGGTCATGCTGAAGGTTCGCGTCGCCGAAATGCAGCGCAACGTGCTGAAACAGCTCGGCGTCGATCTCCAGGCCAACTTCTCCGTTGGCAAGTTCTTCGGCGACATCTTGACGGAGAACCCGTTCTCCATCGATGGCGCCATCAGCTCGGGCAGCGCAATCGTGGGCTACGGCGATGACTCCGACTTCCTAGCCTTCGAAGTCACGGCCATGGAGCGCGACGGTCTCCTGAGAACACTGGCTGAGCCCACCCTCACGGCCATTTCGGGAGAATCCGCCAAATTCCTTGCCGGCGGCGAATATCCCGTCCCCGTCGGCGCCGATGATGACGAGATCAAGATCGAGTTCAAGCCCTTCGGCGTCGGTTTGGGTTTCACTCCCGTCGTCCTGTCGGAAGGCCGCATCAGCATGCGCATCAACACCGAGGTCAGCGAGCTGGCGCCGGAAAATTCCTTGGCCATCCCCGGCACAGACTTCACCGTGCCCGGCCTGAAGGTGCGCCGCGCCGAGACCACGGTCGAATTGCCGAGCGGCGGCTCCATGATCATGGCCGGCCTCATCCAGGACAGCATCAAGCAGCACATCAACGGAACGCCCGGTCTGAAGAGCCTGCCTATTCTCGGCGCTCTTTTCCGCAGCCGCGACTTCCAGGCCGACGAGACCGAGCTTGTGGTCATCGTCACGCCCTATGTCGTCAATCCCGTCAACGAGAAGCAGCTGGTGACGCCGTTCGAGCGCTACAACACGCCGACTGATCGCCAGACCATTCTCTTCGGCCGGCTGAACAAGATTTATGGTGTCGGCGGCGGCGGGCCCAAGGGCACCTATCACGGCAATGTTGGATATATCGTCGAGTAGAGGCGGAGGGGACCATGAATACGCGTAAGACATCACTCACCGCCGCAGCGCTGGCGCCGTTGATCTGGCTTGCAGGTTGTGGAATGGGCGGCGGCGAGTTCGACGACTACTACCAGCCTGCCATGCACTATGAGCGCTATCCGATCGAGGTCGCCAAAGGGGCTGTGCGCCTCGATGTCTCGACCAGACGCGCGGAGCTGAGCGCCAGGCAGAAGGACTCGATCGCTCGCTTTGCCCAGCAGGCTGTGTCAACGGGCGCCAGCCGCGTGGAGATTCAAAGCTCATCCGCTCCCCAGTCGGAACGAGTGGCGGAGCAGGCAGCCGAGATCATGGTGGCAAATGGCGTCGCGCCCGAAGCGATCGTCACCAGGACAGGCTCGGGTGGCAGAGGAGGTTCCGTCATCCTCACCTTCGACCGCAAGATCGCCGTGACGGCGGAATGCGGCGACTGGCCGGAGGACATCGCCATCACTTACGAGAACACGCCGCCTGCGAATTTCGGCTGCGCTACCCAGCACAATATCGCTGCCGTGGTCGCCAATCCCGAAGACTTCGAAACGCCGCGCACCGAGACCCCGTCCGACGCCATGCGCCGCAATCAGGTCTTTGTCGATTATCGCACGCCCAAGAGCACGGCCACCAGCGTGACTGAGTCCGACACCCAGACGGTGTCCAACGTGGCTGAATAGGATCAACCGGTCAGTCGAGAGACATTCCCATGCCGCAAGCGCTGCCCATCGAAGAAAACAAAACCGCCGAGACCCTCATTGCCTCGGTGCCCCGCATCAACATCGGCATCTTCTGCGACAACGATGCCACGCTGCAGGCCATGCAGCAGGTTGCCGCCGACCGGCGCATGTCGCGCGCCCATGTCACCGTCAACAGCGGCGGCATCGTCGGCGCCTTTCAGGCCTATTCCGGCACGCCGTCCCCCAATCTCCTCATTGTCGAATCGCATTCGCCTCGCGACATGCTGTTGACCGAGCTGAGCCAGCTCGCCCAGGTCTGCGATCCTTCCACCAAGGTCATCGTCATTGGCCATGTCAATGACGTGATCCTCTATCGTGAGCTCATGCGCCAGGGTGTCAGCGAATATTTCGTCGCGCCCATCCAGCTGCACTCCATGATCCAGGTCGTTTCCGGCCTCTACAACGATCCCAAGGCGAAGCCGATCGGCCGCGTGATAGCCTTCGTCGGCGCCAAGGGAGGCGTTGGCTCGAGCACGATCGCCCACAATGTCGCCTGGCTCATCTCCGGTCGTTACAACACCGAGACCGTCATCACCGATTTCGATCTCGCCTTCGGCACGGCCGGCCTCAACTTCAACCAGGAGGGCGGCATGGGCATCGCCGATGCGCTGAGTTCGCCCGAGCGCGTCGACTCCACGCTCCTCGACCGTCTTCTCACCAGATGCACCGACAAGCTGAGCCTTCTCGCCTCGGGCGGCGTTGTCGATCGCGAATTTCACATCGAAAGTGGCGCGGTGGGCGCCGTGCTCGACGTCGTGCGCCACAATGTGCCGCTGGTCGTCGTCGATGTGCCGAACATATGGGCCGCCTGGACCAGATACACCCTCGTCCATTCAGACGACGTGATCATTACCGCCACACCGGAGCTCGCCGCCCTTCGCAACGCCAAGAACATGTTCGACGTCCTCAAGGCGGCTCGCCCCAACGACACCTTGCCCAAGGTCGTTCTCAACCAGGTGGGCGTACCCAAGAAGCCTGAGATTCCCACGGCCGAGTTCGCCAAGGCCCTGGGCGTCGAGCCGCTCGCCACCATTCCATACGAACCGCAGATTTTTGGCACGGCGGCAAGCAACGGCCAGATGATCGCCGAGGTGGCGGCCAAGTCGAAGACCGCCGAGATCATCAGTCACGTGGCCGAGACGCTTTCCGGTCGTGAAGCGTCCAAGCCGGTGGCCAAATCCATCTTCTCCGGCAAATTCTCGCTCATGAGGAAGAAGTGATGTTCGGCAAGCGCACAGAGGGCCAGTCGCTAAAGCCCGCAGCGGCGGTTCCTCCGTCGGCGGACTTTTCGCAGCCGCCGGCGGCCGCAACGGCCGCCCAGGTTCAAATCCCCGCGCTCGGTCTTCCGAGTCAGCCCGCGGCCAAGCCGCAGCGCCCGGCGCCTTCTCCGCCCGACTCGGCCAAGGTCCAGTCGCGGCGCTCGGATCAGTATTATGACATCAAGGGCACAATCTTTAACGCCCTCATCGACGCCATCGATCTTACCCAGCTGAGCCAGCTCGACCGCGAGAGCGCCCGCGATGAGATTCGCGACATCGTCAATGAGATCATCACGCTCAAGGACGTCGCCATGTCTATCGCCGAGCAGGAAGAGCTGCTCGAGGACATTTGCAACGACGTTCTGGGCTACGGCCCTCTCGAGCCGCTCCTCGCACGCGACGACATTGCCGACATCATGGTCAACGGCTCCAGCACCACCTTCATCGAAGTCGGCGGCCGCGTGCAGCCCACCTCGGTGCGCTTCCGCGATAATTCGCAGCTCCTCAACATCTGCCAGCGGATCGTGAGCCAGGTCGGCCGCCGCGTCGATGAGGCAAGCCCCATCTGCGACGCGCGTCTTCCCGATGGCTCGCGCGTCAACGTCATTGTTCCGCCGCTAGCCATCGACGGCCCCGCCCTCACCATCCGCAAATTCAAGAAGGACCGCCTCAAGCTCACCGATCTCGTCAAGCTCGCCTCGATCACGCCTGAAGGTGCGACCATCCTGAGCATCATCGGCCGGGTGCGCTGCAACGTCCTGATTTCCGGGGGCACGGGCTCGGGCAAGACCACTCTGCTCAACTGTCTGACCGGCTACATCGATCATGACGAGCGAGTGATCACCTGCGAGGACGCCGCCGAGCTCCAGCTCCAGCAGCCTCATGTCGTGCGCCTCGAAACGCGGCCTCCCAATCTCGAGGGCGAAGGCGAGATCACCATGCGCGATCTCGTCAAGAACTGCCTGCGCATGCGCCCCGAACGCATCATCGTCGGCGAGGTGCGCGGCCCCGAGGCCTTCGACCTTCTGCAGGCCATGAACACCGGCCACGACGGCTCCATGGGCACGCTTCACGCCAACAGCCCGCGCGAGGCGCTCTCCCGCCTCGAATCCATGATCACCATGGGCGGCTTCGCCCTTCCCTCCAAGACCATCAAGGAGATGGTGGTCGGCTCGATCGACGTCATCGTGCAGGCTGCGCGCCTGCGCGACGGGTCTCGTCGCATCACCCATATCACTGAAGTTATCGGCATGGAGGGTGACGTCATCATCACCCAGGATCTCTTCGTTTACGAAGTGTTGGGCGAAGATGCCAATGGCCACATCATCGGCCGGCACTGCTCGACCGGAATTGCCAGGCCTCATTTCTGGGATCGCGCCCGCTACTTCGGCGAGGAGACGCGTCTTGCCGAAGCCTTGGAAAAGGCCGAGTTGCGCAACGAGCAGAATTAGAAGCGGAAGCGTCGTGTGTATGAGTGGAGAGTACCATGGTGAGCGGTGAGATGGGCCAGCTGATCCTGATCGGCATAATTGCCTTGTCGGTCGGCGGAGTGGCCCTTGTCTTTCTCTATCCTTATCTCGCGGCTGATGCGAAAACATCGCGCAGAATTGAATCGATCTCCGACAAATCGAAGCTCGCGCCCAAGCTCTCCTTCCGCCAGCGCTTCCTCAAGGATGATCCCAAGGACACGCGCCGCCGTCAGCTGCAGGAAAGCCTGAAACAGCTCGAGGAGGAGGAGAGAAAGCGCAAGAAAAAGGTCACTTTGCGCGTCATGCTGGCACAGGCCGGCCTCGAGACGAGCCCGCGCAGCTTCTGGATGATGTCGCTCATCTTTGGCGCGCTCATTGCCGGCGCCGCCTATATTTTCGGCCTGCCCTGGTATGCCGCCGGTGCCGCATTTCTCGCCGCTGGCGTCGGTTTCCCCCGCTGGTGCTTGAATTTTCTTCGCCGCCGGAGGCAGCAGGTTTTTCTCGCCGATTTTGCCGATGCCATCGATATCGTCGTTCGCGGCCTCAAATCGGGACTTCCCGTATCCGACGCCTTGAAGGTGATCGCCAGCGAGGTTCCCCCGCCCGTCGGTCCCGAGTTTCTCGAGGTCGTCGAGGGCCAGCGCGTCGGCATAACCATCGATCAGGGCATCGAGCGCATGTATGAGCGCATGCCCCTGGCAGAGGTGAATTTTCTCGCCATCGTCATGGCCATTCAGGCCAAGACCGGCGGCAATCTTGCCGAAGCGCTCAACAACCTGTCCAAAGTCTTGCGCGACCGCAAGAAGATGAAGGCCAAGATTCGCTCCGTCAGCCAGGAGGCCAAGTCCTCCGCCATGATCATCGGCTCGCTTCCCTTCTGCATCATCGGTCTCTTGAGCATCTTCAGCCCCGACTACCTGACGCCTCTCTGGTCGACCCGCGTCGGCAACATCATGCTTGTCGGCTGCGTAGTGTGGATGACGCTCGGTTCCCTGGTGATGCGCAAGATGATCAATTTCGAATATTGAGAGGCCTGAGAGATGTTTGCACTCCTCGATGCCCTTTTGGAGCCGCAGCGCGTTATCATTCTGCTCATTGCGGTCGCCGTCTTCGCCACGATCCTCACCGTCGCCGCCCCCATGGTCGAGGGCGACAAGCTGCGCGGCCGCCTCAAGCTGGTCGCCGGCGAGCGCGATCGCCTGCGCGCGCAGCACAAGGCCAATCTCCAGCCCGAGGCGCGGCTGCGCGACAAGAGCAAGGGTCTCGCGACGCAGATCGTTCAGGCCCTCAATCTGCGCAAGCTGTTCGAGGCGGAAGGCTCGCGCGACAAGCTGCGCCAGGCCGGCTTGCGCAGCGAGCGCCATTTGATGATCTATCTGACCATCCGCCTCGTCGCTCCCGTTGCCGCGGGCCTCATCGTCTTCATTTACACCTCGTTCTTCTACAGCGAGGAAATTCCACCCCAGATGCGTCTCGCAGCGGTTTTCGTCGGTATCGTCGCAGGCATCTATCTGCCCAGCCTCATGCTCACCAATCTCATCGCTCGCCGCCAGAAGTCAATCAAGCATGCCTGGTCGGACGCGCTCGACTTGCTGCTGATCTGCGTCGAGTCGGGCATGGGCATCGAGCCTGCCATGCAGCGCGTCGCACGCGAGATCGGCTCGCAATCCGTTCCTTTGGCGGAAGAGCTCACCCTTACCCACGCCGAGCTCTCCTATCTGCCCGAGCGCCGAAAGGCCTTCGAAAATCTCGCCAAGCGCACCGGCCTGCCGACGGTGAAGGCCGTGGTGGCGAGCCTCATCCAGTCTGAGCGCTATGGCACGCCCCTGGGCCAGGCGCTGCGCGTTTTGGCGCAGGAGAACCGCGACTCCCGCATGCAGGAAGCCGAGCGCAAGGCCGCCGCCCTGCCGCCGAAGCTTACCGTGCCGATGATCCTGTTCTTCCTGCCCGTGATCTTCGTGATCATCCTCGGCCCGTCGGCCATCCTCGTTCTCGAGTTGCGCAATTAGCATGTCGCGTAATGGCCGGACTTGATCCGGCCATCCTGCGCGGCACGCGCAAGATCACCGTTGAGCCTCGGGTCCAGCCTGAGGACGGTGATGACGAAACTAGAACTTCGGGGCGTATGCAAAGCGAAGCGGGATTCCGGCTTTCGCCGGAATTACGGCTTGCGTTCGAGAGTATCGCGGCCGAGGCCTCGGTGAATGAAGTGCTTCAGCCCTTCTGGGCCTGAGCGTCCGGTTTGAGCTGCTGCCAGGGATCAGGCTGCGCCAGCATGTTGCGCAGATAGGTCATGTTCGCCTCGACCTGCACCGGCGGCAGATCCTTGCTGGCGATCTCCTTCGCCTCGTCGAAACGACCCTGTAGCCCAACCACCAGCGCGAGATTCTGCCGCACGCGCGTGGCTTCCGCGCCGCGCGCAGTCCGGTTCGCTTCCTTGAGCAGCCGCTCTGCTTCAACGAGATTGCCTTCGAGCGCATGCGACATGGCGAGATTGTTGAGCACCGACACTTCGCCGGGCTTCATCTTGAGCGCCGTCTGATAGGCCTCGCGCGCCTGCTTGAACTGGCCCTGCTGATCATAGGCCGAGCCGAGCGCGGAATGGACCTTCCAGTCGCCGCTGCCGCTTTTCGCCAGCTGATGCAGAACCTCGACAGCCTTGTCGGATTTCCCCGCCTCGGCTAGCTCCTTGCCAAAGAGGGAGAGCAAATTGGCGTTGCCGGGGTGCCGCTTCACGAGCTCTCCCATCACGCTCATCGCTTTTTCACTCTGCCCAAGGCTCTTGAGCAGCCCGACATAGTGCAGCCCATGCTTCACGTTGCTCGGGTCAGCTTCCCATTTCTTGGCGGCTTCCGCCGTCATCTTCAATGACGCCGGCTGTGTCGATCCTGTGATGATGGTGTCTGAGCTGGAGGTCGTCTGACAGCCTCCCAGCGGCACAGCGGTGAGCAGAAGCAGGGCCGCTCCCGCCATCAGACGCACGTGCGACGCGCTTTTCACGCACTTGGAATGCATAGTCATACGAGACTCCGCTCGAAACAAACCTTGTGATGCTTGATTGTCGCCCAACTCCCTCAACAAAGGATTAACCATAATTGTGCCGGGCGGCCGCCATGCTAATGTGCCTCTCTTTCATTTCGGATGGGTCATGACTGCCGCAAAATTGCTCCTGCCGGCGAAAACGCCGGCCGCCGTTCCAGTGCTCTGCATCGCAGCGCCGAACTGGGCTCAAACCGCGCGCGCCCTTGGACCTGTCGAGGCGATGGCCGCCGAGGCGCAGGGTTTCAAGGCGCAGTCCGGACGCTTCCTCCTGCTCATCGGCAAAGACGGGAAGCCGTCGCGCGTTCTCTTCGGGCTTGGCGAAAGCAAGGCCAGCAACGACGTTTTTCTGCCCGGCAAGCTCTCGCGCCTGCTTCCTCGGGGGGCTTATCGCCTGGAGGGCGATGTGGCGGATCATCGCCTTGCCGCCTTGGGCTGGCTCCTCGAAGCCTATGTCTTCGCGCGCTACAAGAAACCTCAAGGTGAGGCCGCCGCCCTTCTCTGCCCTCAGAACGAAGATCGCGATCACATCATCATGCAGGCCGAAGCCGTTTGGCTTGCTCGCGATCTCATCAACACGCCGGCATGCGACATGGGTCCAGGCGACCTCGAGCAGGCGGCGAGGGATCTTGCCGCCAGACACAAGGCCAAGATGCGCACCATCATCGGCAAGCCGCTCGATGCCGGCTTTCCCATGATCGCCATGGTTGGCCGCGCCGCTGCCGAAGAGCGCCGGGCGCGCCTCCTCGATATGCGCTGGGGAAAGGCGGGCGATCCCAAGGTCACGCTCATCGGCAAGGGCGTGTGCTTCGACACCGGCGGCCTCGATATCAAACCCTCGGCCGGCATGCTGCTCATGAAGAAGGACATGGGCGGCGCCGCCAATGTGTTGGCCTTGGCCGACATGATCATGACAGCACGGCTTCCCATCCGGCTGCGCATACTCGTTCCGGCGGTGGACAACGCCATATCGGCGGAGGCCTTTCGCCCCGGCGACATCGTCACCAGCCGCAAAGGTCTTAGCGTCGAGATCGGCAACACCGACGCGGAGGGGAGGCTGATCCTGGCCGACGCCCTGGCGCTCGCCGATGAGGAGGAGCCTGATCTCCTCATTGACTTGGCGACCCTCACCGGCGCGGCGCGCGTCGCCCTTGGTCCCGACTTGCCGCCCTTCTACACCGACGATGAAGAAATGGCGGAAGCGCTCCTGCGTCATGCCGGGGAGGAGAACGACCCCCTCTGGCGGCTGCCGCTTTGGGCCTCCTATGACCGTCTGCTCGAATCGAAATTCGCCGATGTGAACAACGCGTCTGACTCGGGCTTTGCCGGTTCCATCGTGGCCGCCCTTTTCGTGAAACGTTTCGTCGAGCGTGCCCGGATCCATATCCATCTCGACATTTTCGGCTGGACTCCCGTGGCCAGGCCGGGCCGGCCCTTCGGCGGCGAAGCGCAAGGGATTAGGGCGCTTTTCGCACTGATCCGGAAGCGTTACGGCAGCCATCCGCCGCGACGATAAATCATCTCTTGCCTCACCGAGGCGCGCTCGCGTAAATATAACGCACCCGAAACGACTCGGCGATTCTCGGTGACGCGGACGGTCAATGCTGGCAAGGCGCTGAAGCTCTGGCATGACGTGAACCTCCATCTGGTTCGCGACAATGAGCCGGATCTTTCGGCGCGCCAGATGAGCATCTTGCTCACCGTCTACCTCGAGGCGCCTCCCCATACGGTGCGCGATCTTGCCAGAAAGCTTGGCGTTACCAAGCCGGTTATCACCAGAGCGCTCAATTCCATGGGAAAATTCGACCTTGTCTCCCGCCGGCGCGACGATAAGGACCGCCGCAATGTGCTCGTCCAGCGCACGGTTCGCGGCGTCCTCTATTTGGAGCGTCTTGCCGATGTCATCGTTGACATTGTTCAGGCATGAGTGCCAAGGCTGCCTTGAGGAAGATGAATGACCCTTGATCCGCGACTGAACGCTTTCCGGCCCGATCTGGCGGACGAGATGCTGCGCGGCAAGATCGAAGCCGAGCGCTTCGCCGCCGGCGAGCTATACGAGGCGGCCGATCCCGTGGTGCCCGTGCATTCAGCGCCGCGCTTCGATGCCATGCGCATGACCGAGCTGCTCTATGGCGAGCGCGTGAAGGTCTTCACAATCGAGGAGGGCTGGGCCTGGGTCAAGGCCGCGCATGACGGCTATGTGGGCTATGTCCCGGCCTCCGCCTTGGCGCGCGAAATCACGAGCTCCGCCCATCGGGTGGCCATGCCGCTCACGTTCATGTATCCCGCGCCCGACATCAAAGCCATGCCTGAGCTGGCGCTGCCCATGAATGCGCGCGTCGAGGTCACGGAAGCCGCCGACAAATTTGTGCGCCTGCGCAATGGCCGCTTCGTTTTCGCCGATCATCTCAAGCCCCTGACGAGCCACGAGACTGATTTCGTCGGCGTCGCCGAGCGCTTCCTGCATGCGCCCTATCTCTGGGGCGGCAAGACTTTTCGTGGCATCGATTGCTCCGGGTTGGTGCAGACGGCGCTCCATGCCGCCGGTCTCGCCTGCCCGCGTGACACCGACATGCAGGAAAAGGAGCTGGGCTTCCCCGTGCAGGATCACAATGCGCTCGCCCGCGGCGATCTTCTCTTCTGGAAGGGCCACACCGGCCTCATGACGGACAGGGAGAACATTCTGCACGCCAATGCGCATCACATGCTGGTCACTCTCGAGCCCCTGGAAAAGGTGATCACCCGCATCGCCATGGCGGGCGGCCAGCTCACCGGCATCAGGCGGTTGTGAGACCGCCTTTCACCTTCTGTTCGCCACCAGACGAACACCTCAATACCCGCGCTTGCGGTCGACGATATTCTCGAGCATTCCACCCGCCGCATGCTGTCTGATCTGCTTGAGCACGTTTCTGCAGATCGTGTCAGGATCGGAGTCAGCCGCCACATGCGGACTCACATAGACCTTGGGATGATCCCAGAAGGGACTGTCCTGCGACAGGGGCTCATCCTCGAAGACGTCGAGCGAGGCGGCATAAAGCTCGCCACGGTCGAGGCACTCGAGAATGTCATCCTGTGCCTGCAGCTTTCCCCGCCCGGCATTGATGAGGATAGGCGCCCCGAATGGCCCCTTGCGCGACAGCTTTGAAATAAGCGCGCGGTTGATGATGCGCGTGGTTTCGCGCGTATGAGGCAGCAGCACGACGAGCACGTCGCTTGCGGCGAGAAACGCGTCGAGCTCGGTGGGGCCGGCATAGGTCCTGATCCCCTCGGCCTGCTTGGGTGTCTGGCTCCAGCCTGCCACGTCGAACCCCATCTTTTTGAGCTTGCGCCCTGCGTCCTGCCCGAGCACGCCGAATCCCATGATGCCGACTTTCAAAGCGCTTGCCGCATGGGTGGCGAAATTGTCCCAGATCTTGGCGCGCTGATTTTCATCGATCCGCTTCTGCTGCCGGTGATGCATGAGTACATGCATGACCACGAACTCGCTCATCCGCATCGTCATGTCGGGATCGACGATGCGCACGACAGGCACGCCGGGCGCAGTCTTGTCCGCCAGAATGGCGTCGACGCCGGCCCCGAGCGAGAAGATCGCCTTGAGATTGGGGAGGCTTTTGAGCACATGCGGCTCGGGCCGCCACGCCAGCGCGTAATCGATGTCCTCGCGCCGCCCCATGGCGTCGGGATAGAGCCGAATGTCGAGGGAAGGATCGATGCGCCGCATGGCTTCGACCCATGTCGTGACGTTCCAGCCGGTGATGACGAAGGCGAGCGCCGGCAAGGGACTACTGCCGAACCACGCCCTGCGGCGCGGTTTGCAGGTGGATGGCGGCGGCGATCAGCGCCTTGGTGTAGTCCTCCTTCGGATTGGTGAACAGCTCTTCCGCCGTGCCCTGCTCCACGATGAGCCCGTTGCGCATCACGACGACGAAGTTCGACAGAGCGCGAATGACCTTTAGATCATGGCTGATGAAAAGATAGGACAGATTGTGCTTGTGCTGCAGCTCGCGCAAGAGATCGACGATCTGCGCCTGCACCGCCATGTCGAGCGCGCTCGTCGGCTCATCCAGCATCAGGAATTTGGGATCGAGCGCCAGCGCCCGGGCCACCGCGATTCTTTGCCGCTGGCCGCCCGAGAATTCATGCGGATAGCGCTCCATCGAGGCAGGGTCGATGCCCACCTCGCTGAGAGCGTTTGCAACCCGCTCTTCCCTTTGCTCGAAGCTCAGATCCTTTTTCTGGATGAGCAGGCCTTCTTCCACGATCTGCCGGATCGACAGCCTTGGGCTCAGCGATCCGTAGGGATCTTGGAAAACGACCTGCATTTGCCGGCGCAGGGGGCGCATGTCCTGCGCGTCATAGCCGTCGATGCGCCGGCCGAGATAGACGATGGGTCCTTCCGATTGGATGAGCCTCAGCACGGCAAGCCCCAGCGTCGTCTTGCCTGATCCCGATTCGCCGACGACGCCGAGCGTCTGGCCTTCCTTCACCTCGACGGACACGCCATCCACCGCTTTGATATGGCCGATGACCCTGCGAAAGAACCCCTTCTTGATGGGGAACCAGACTTTCAGCTTCTCGGTGGCCAGCACCGTCGCCGCTTGCGGATTGGCCTTGGGCGGCTGGCCCTTGGGCTCGGCGGCGAGCAAATGGCGCGTATAGGTGTGTTTCGGCGACTGGAAGACGCCTTCCGTCTCGCCCGCTTCGACGATCTGCCCGCCCCGCATCACGCACACGCGCTGCGCCATGTGCCGCACGATGCCGAGATCATGGGTGATGAGCAGAAGCGCCATGCCGAACTCGGCCTGCAGCTCCTTGAGCAGCGCCAGAATCTGCGCCTGCACCGTCACGTCGAGCGCCGTCGTCGGCTCATCCGCGATGAGCAGGTCAGGATTGTTGGCGAGCGCCATGGCGATCATCACGCGCTGCCGCTGCCCGCCCGACAACTGATGCGGATAGCTGTTGAGCCTGCTCTCCGCCTCCCGGATGCCGACCTTGGTCAGAAGCTCGATAATTCTCTTCCGCCGCTCGCGTGAGGCCAGTGGCGAATGCAACTCGAGAATTTCCTCGATCTGCTGCTCCACCGTGTGCAACGGATTGAGCGACGTCATCGGCTCCTGGAAGACCATGGTGATGTCGTTGCCGCGCACGCGCCGCAAATCCTGCTCGTCGGAATCGAGAAGCTCCTCGCCCTTGAACTTGATGCTGCCGCTCGGATGCCGCGCCGCCGGATAGGGCAGAAGCTTGAGGATCGAAAGCGCCGTTACCGACTTGCCCGAGCCGGATTCGCCGACGAGCGCCACCGTCTCGCCCTTGTCGATTGCGAAGGACACGTGATCGACCGCGCGTGTGACATGCTCCCCTTGCCGGAACTCGACCGAGAGATCATGGATTTCGAGAAGCTTCGTCGCCGCCGTCTGCTTCATTGAAAGGTCTTCCGCGGGTCGAAGGCATCGCGCACCGCCTCGCCGAGGAACACGAGGAGCGACAGCATCACCGAGACGACGAGAAATCCCATGATCCCGAGCCACGGCGCCTGGAGATTGTTCTTGCCCTGCGCCAATAGCTCGCCGAGGGAAGCCGAGCCGGGCGGTAGGCCGAACCCCAGGAAATCGAGCGAGGTGAGCGCCGCAATCGAGCCCGAGACGATGAACGGCATGAAGGTGATCGTCGCCACCATGGCATTGGGCAGGA
>DATBMX010000073.1:0-2483 GCA_036554625.1 Aestuariivirgaceae bacterium | reverse complement strand
ACATGGCCCGCCTGGCCGAGGCTCTCGCGACACTTCTGATTCCCCATGAGCTGCGCGACCATCCGGAAGCTGAGGCACTGGTCAAGCGAGGCGCCGACATCGTGTTCGACAATGTCTCGTTCCGCTATCCGGATGGGCGGGAGGTGTTCAGCGAGCTCAATTTGCATATCGAGTCTGGCCAGCGCGTGGGACTGGTCGGCCCGTCTGGCAGCGGCAAGTCCACTCTGTTCGGCCTGATGCAGCGCTTCTATGACGTGCAAGAAGGCCGAATCTTGATCCACGGCCAGGACATCTCCCGCGTGACGCAGGAGAGCGTGCGCGCCTCGATATCCGTCGTGCCTCAGGATATCTCTCTGCTGCACCGTTCGGTCATGGAGAATATCCGTTATGGCCGGCCGGACGCCTCGGACGAGGAAGTGCTGGAAGCTGCGGCGGCCGCAAGATGCGATGAGTTCATCGCGACACTGCCCGAAGGCCTTGCCACGATCGTGGGCGATCGGGGCGTCAAACTCTCGGGCGGCCAGCGGCAACGCATTGCCATCGGGCGCGCCTTTCTGAAGGACGCCTCGATCCTGCTGCTGGATGAAGCCACTTCGGCGCTCGACGTCGAATCGGAGGAGATGATCCGCGATGCGCTTGAGCGCCTGATGCGAGGACGAACGGTGGTTGCCATCGCCCACAGTCTGCCGACGCTGCGTAGCTTCGATCGCATTGTCATGCTGCAAGATGGGCGGGTCGTGGAGGACGGCGACCCTGACAAGTTGATGCAGCACGACGGCCCCTATCGTCGTTTGGTCATGCGTGAGATGGGGCGCCTGACACGGAAGGCCGCGTAGCTGCCGTCCTGAGCTCCCTGCGAAACGGCCAAACGTTCGGGAACTCTCGCAAGCTTTGGTCGTTTGCGAACCTTAGCGGCCGATGCGGTATTTTCCCTGAATGCCGACACTCTTGGCTGCGGAAGCCCGGTCCCAGCCCCCCTGCAGGCCGGGCTTCTTGGTGTGAACTCTGCGTGAACACTGCGTCGCAGGCGGGAACCGAGGAACCGAATTTCGAGTTACTTCCTCAGCTAACGCAGGAAAAAACGTGGACCACAAAGACGCACACTCGCAGACTGATGGGCCAGATCTAGTTCCGCTAAAGGCCGTCGTTGCATTCCTTTGGCTGATAGCCGGGCTCGTTGCCTTCATCGCGCTCGACCGCCCGGGCATCGACGACATTAACAAAGTCGTGGCAGCGCCTGAGAGTCTAGCCGCCGCCGCCGCGCCCTAGCGCTGCGGTTTGCCGACCCGTCAGCGCTCATGTCACCTCACCCCACGGGTTTTAGCGATGACGCTGACTGCGGACAGCCTTTTGCTTTTTGGCGCCACCGGAGATCTGGCGCAGCGCATGTTGCTGCCCTCGCTCTTTGCGCTGCATGCCGATGGTCTGATTCCGGCGCAGCTCGCCATGCTCTGCACTGCAGACGGCGAGCTGACGAGCGACGACTTTCGCTCGCTGGTCGGGGCTACCCTTGACAAATATCTGCCGGCTGAACGCCGTCGGCCGGGGACAGCATGGGACTTCCTAAAGCAGCTACGTTACGATCAGCTCGACGCATCAGAGCCTAAGAGTTTCGGCGTCTTGTCGAAGGCGCTCGGCAACGGCGGCACACGCAATATCGCCATCTTTCTCTCCACCGCTCCTTCGCTGTTCTCGTCGACCATCGCTGGACTGCGATACAGCGCGCTCACCGGCGAACGGGCCCGAATCGGTCTTGAGAAGCCTCTCGGCCACGACCTCGCGTCGTCGCGCGTGATCAATGACGCGGTGGCTGCCGCCTTTCCGGAGGAGCGGACCTTCCGCGTCGATCACTATCTCGGCAAGGAAACGGTGCAGAACCTGCTCGCGCTCCGCTTCGGCAACTGGCTGTTCGAGCCTCTGTGGAACGCGAGCGGGATCGACCATGTGCAAATCAGCGTCTCCGAGACGATGGGGCTAGAGGGCAGGAGCGATTTCTACGACGACGCCGGCGCACTGCGCGACATGGTGCAGAACCACATGCTCCAGCTCTTAGCGCTGGTGGCAATGGAGCCGCCCGCGCATTACAACGCCGCTGAGGTGCGCGACGAAAAAGTGAAGGTGTTGCGCTCGCTGCGCTCGATCGATCGGACCACGGCCGCCACGCACACCGTCATCGGCCAGTACGGTGCCGGAGCAGTCGACGGCAGTCTCGTCCCTGGCTATCTCGAAGAGCTGGGAAAGCCGTCAAACACCGAAACCTTCGTCGCCTTGAAGGTCTATGTCGACAATTGGCGGTGGAAGGGTGTTCCGTTTTATCTCAGGACCGGCAAGCGTCTGCCCATCCGCGAATCTGAGATCTTCATCCAATTTCGTCAGGTGCCTCATTCAATCTTCGAAGATAGAGGCGCCGTGGTGCAACCGAACAAGCTCGTCATCCGCCTGCAGCCGGAGGAAAACGTCAGCCTCCTGGTGATGGCGAAGGA
>DATBMX010000047.1:0-7015 GCA_036554625.1 Aestuariivirgaceae bacterium | reverse complement strand
TCAGCCCCTGCGACGCACGATCGAGCGCTTCGTGCCAGCTTGCCTCGCGGAAATGCGTCAGCGGCCGGCGCGGATCGACGTTCATGCCCTTGGGCGCTCCCTCCCTGCGGATCAAGGGCCTCGTCAGCCGCTCCGGATGATCGACATAGTCGAAGCCGAAGCGCCCCTTCACGCATAGGCGATTCTCGTTCGCCGGCCCCGACCGTCCTTCCACCCAGGCGATCCTGCCATTGCGGATCTTGTAGGTGATCTGGCAGCCCACCCCGCAATAGGGACAGACGGAATGAACGTCGCGGTCGGCCACCCGCGCCCCTTGCCCCTCCTCATCGACGATCGACTTGGGCATGAGGGCCCCCGTCGGACAGGCCTGCACGCATTCGCCGCAGGCGACGCAGGTGGACAGACCCATCGGATCGTCGAAATCGAATACGACCTTCTCATGGGGACCTCTGTAGGCCATGCCGATGACGTCGTTCACCTGCACCTCGCGGCATGCGCGCACACAGAGGTTGCAGTGAATGCAGGCATCGAGCTGCACAGCCATTGCCGGATGCGAGAGATCTTCCGGTGGATTCTCATCGCGCGGAAAGCGCGAAAGCCCGATCCCCATGCGCTCCGCCCAGCTCCAGAAGGGAGAGACGGCGTCATGCGCCTCCTGCCTCGGCGGCTGATCGGTGACGAGCAATTCCATCACCATCCCGCGCGCCGCCCTCGCCCTTTCCGAGGTCGTCGAAACCTTCATGCCCGCCGCGGGCTTCCGGATGCAGGACGCCGCCAGCACCCGCTCTCCTTCGATTTCGACCATGCAGGCGCGGCAATTGCCGTCGGCGCGATAGCCTGGCGCGTCCTTCCAGCACAGATGCGGAATGGTCGTGCCGAGCCGCTTCGTCGCCTGCCACAGCGTCTCATTCGGCAGCGCTTCGGCGTCCACCCCGTCCAGCATGAATTTGATAGTGTCGCTCATCGCGTCAGATCCTCGGGAAAGAACTTCATCACGGCGCGAATGGGATTGGGAGCCGCTTGTCCGAGCCCGCAGATCGACGCATCCGCCATGGCCAGCGACAAATCCGAGAGCAGCCCTTCATCCCACCGTTCCTGCGCCAGCAGCTTCACCGCCTTTTCGCAGCCCACCCGGCACGGCGTGCACTGGCCGCAGGACTCATCGGCGAAAAACTTCAGGAGATTGTGCGCCACCTTGCGCATGTCGTCGGCATTCGACAGCACCACAACCGCATGGGAGCCCACGAAGCATCCATGTTGTTCGAGCTGCCCGAAATCGAGCGGCAGATCCGCCATGGCGGCGGGAAGGATGCCGCCCGATGCGCCGCCCGGCAGATAGGCCTTGAACCTGTGGCCCCTGGCCATGCCGCCGCATAGTGCGATGAGCTCATTGGCTGTCGATCCGGCAGGGGCAAGCACGACGCCGGGATTCTGGACGCGGCCCGAGACGGAATAGGATCTCAGCCCCTTGTGCCCCGCCTTGCCTTGCTCGGCGAACCAGTTGGCGCCTTTCCTTAAGATCTCGGGGATCCAGTACAGCGTTTCCACATTGTGAACGAGGGTCGGGCGTCCGAACAGCCCCACCTGGGCGACATAAGGCGGTCTGTGTCGCGGGAACCCCCGCTTGCCCTCGATCGATTCGATCATTGCCGATTCTTCGCCGCAGATATAGGCGCCGGCTCCCCGCCTCAGATGAATGAAGCCGCGCGGCACGATGCCTTCCCTCTCGATGGCGGCAATCTCCTTGGCAAGGATCTGCCGCGCAGCCGGATACTCGTCTCTGAGATAGATATAGGCTTCCACGGCCTCCACGCCCCAGGCGGCGATCAGCGTTCCCTCGAGGAACTGGTGCGGATTGCTTTCGAGATAATGCTTGTCCTTGAACGTCCCGGGCTCGCCTTCATCGCCATTGACGCAAAGATAGCGCGGGCCCGCGCCGGCGCGCACGAACTGCCATTTCTTTCCCGAGGGAAAACCTGCCCCGCCAAGGCCGCGCAAGCCCGCTTCGAGGAGAATATCGATGATGCGGTCGGGAGAGGTCGTTCCCTTGCGCAGATCAGCGATGGTTTCGTAGCCGCCTCCCCGGGCATAGTTTGAAAGCGACGAGTATTCCGCCTGTTCGGCCTTGATCTGCCGCTTCTTGGCCAGGTGAAGCAGAAGCCCCGCATCCGCATTGTCGACATAGTTCTTGCCGACGGCGGCGGCGGGAGCGTGATGACATCGTCCCATGCAAGGCGCGTGGACCACGCGCACATAGCCCGGCGCCTTGCCCCTGAGCGAGTGGATCAGCGCGTCCGACCCGGCGAGCGCGCAGGATAGCGAGTCGCAAACCCTGATCGTTATTTCAGACGGGGCGCTCTCGAATTCCTTCACCACATCGAAATGATGATAGAAGGTGGCGACTTCGAATGCTTCGGCCATGGGCAGCCGCATCTCACGTGCGAGAGCGGCGAGATGGCCCGCGCTGATATGACCGTATTTGTCCTGGATGAGGTGCAGGAATTCGATGAGCAGATCCCGTCGCCGCGGCTGGTCGTCCAGGAGCTTGCGGACGTCTTTGAGCGCCTGCGGGTCCACCTGGCGACCCTTGGGGGTCGCGCGGGCGCGGCGCCTTCTCGGCTCGGCTCCCGGCGGCGGCTGCAAATCTTCTGATTTATTCATGGATACGAACCAAAACGAACCAATTAGAACCAATTTTCTACCGGTCGATAGTATACTTGCTCATGCAGCGCTTGGCGACAAGACTTGAGAAAGATGGACATGCCGAAGATCGATATGGAATTGGACGTGAGCGGCTTTCAATGCCCGCTGCCGGTGCTCAAGGCGGGCAAGCAGCTGAAGTCCATGGCCCCGGGCAGCGTCTTGCGCCTCATCGCCACCGATCCCGCCGCTTCTATTGATGTTGCGCATTTCTGCAACGAGCAGGGCCACGC
Organism: Aestuariivirgaceae bacterium; assembly: GCA_036554625.1. Taxonomy (GTDB): domain Bacteria; phylum Pseudomonadota; class Alphaproteobacteria; order Rhizobiales; family Aestuariivirgaceae; genus DATBLQ01. The sequence continues at coordinate 4,082 of DATBMX010000047.1, read as the reverse complement.
CTTGCTGAGTTCGAGCATCGACAACGGCAAGCTCACCTTTCTCATTCGCAAGAAATCTTGACCCTTGGCACGCCGACTAGCCTTTCTTCCTTTTCTTGCCCTTTCCCGATCTCTTTTTGACAGGCCGCTTGGCCTCGGCGCGAGCCTGTTCGGCCATCGTCTGCAGCTGCTCGGGCCTCATGACCTCGCATGAACTGCGCCTCTCCTTGAGAAATGCGCACAGCGACCGCGCCTCGCCTTCGTCGAGATCCCACACCATGGCCGCATAGGCCTTCGACGGTCCGAGCCGAAACAGTCCCTCTGAGGCATTGTCGAGATAGGAATCTCCCGCGTCCGACCACAGGCGGAGCACTCTTAGACCCTCTTCCCGCTGGGCAAATCGACCGAGTGACACGCCATGGCCGCTGAGCGCCGTCGCCGGCTTGAGGTCGAGCCCGCGTCGCCCGCCGCACACTGCCTCACTGAGATCGGGAGCCTGCTGCTCTCCCGTCGCATTTGCGATCTCCGCAACGGTCACGTTGGCGCCTCCTCCCGATGCCCCGAGCTCCAGGAGATGCTGCGCCCATTGTGCCCGGCTTCGGCTGTTCGCCGCCCCGAGCACCACGGCGAGAAGATGCTTGCCGTTGACCGTCGCGGTCGCTGCGAGATTGAAGCCAGCCGCGCAGACGAATCCGGTTTTCATTCCGTCTGCTTCGCGCATCAGCCGCAGCAGCGCGTTGCGGTTCAACAGCTTGCGCTTTCCCAGGGCGACGTGATCCTGCTTGAAATAGTGGCGGTGCTCGGGAAAGCCGCTATGGACCCGCAACGCCAGGAGGGCCATGTCGCGGGCGGTCGAAACATGATTGGGATCGTGCAGGCCATGCGGATTCAGAAACCGCGTGCCGGTCATGTCGAACGCCCTTGCAGTCTTGTTCATTTCCACGACGAAGCTCGGCAGATTCCCTGAGACGGCCTCCGCCAGCGCCACCGCAATGTCGTTCGCCGAATAGACGAGAAGAGCCTGCAGCGCCAAATCCACCGTGATCGTTCCGCCTGGCGGGATGCCGATCTTGCTGGGCGGCTGCATTGCCGCCTGCCAGGAAATCAGGATCTCCTGATCGGGCTTGAGCCTCCCCTCGCGCAGGGCCTTGAAGGTGAGATAGGCGGTCATGAGCTTGGTCAGCGATGCGGGATACCATGGCTCCCCCGATCGATGCTGCAGGATCACCTTGCTCGTGGCGGTTTCGACGAGCAGGCTTGGTCCCGCAGATGCGGGAAGACAAAGACACAAGAGCACGAGCAGTGGAGCAAAAACGTCATGGGCCTTTCCGCCGAACGCCGCCATTGAGCCTCACAGAGGTGGGGTTGCTGAATCACGGGATGCAACGTCTAGGCTGCAATTGTGGTTCCGGAACGGCGATGGTGCGGCTCATTGCGCACTGAGCATCTCTTTCAAGCCGTCCATCTTGAAATTCAGATCGACAAGCGCCGCGACGAGCTTCCGCGCGTTCTGCACTGGAAGCGCCGTCAGGGGCGGCCGTACGCGCGCAAAACCGGGGGCCTGGCCGAAGTGAGCCGAAGCGGCCTTGAGCGCGGCAATCATCGGAAATGATTCAAATGTTTTTCTCAACTGCGCGAGACCCGCCTGCAGCGCCTCGGCATCTCCTTGCTGCCAATTCTTCCGCAGGCGGACAATGGCGGCAGGATTGACGTTCGCCGTCGCCGAGATGCACCCCGCCCCGCCGGCTTGTAAAGTGGCGAGCAGCAGCGCATCGCTGCCCGCATAGACCCGAAAACCGGGAAAGCGCTTGATGGCCGCCCTCGTGAAGTCGAGATCACCGGAAGAATCCTTCATTCCCGCTATCGTGTCGGGATATCTCTTGATCAGCCGCTCGATCAGATTGTGTGACAGCGCGACGCCGGAAACTTGCGGGATGTGGTAGAGCAGGATTCTGAGCCTCGAATCTCCCACCCGTTCGATCACCTCCGCGAACGCCGCAAAAAGCCCCTCATCGCTCACCTGCTTGTAGTAGAAGGGCGGCAGCATCAGCACCCCGGCGCATCCGGCCGTTGCCGCCGCCTTGCTTAGCCGCACGCTGTCTTCGATGGCGCAGGCGCCTGTTCCCGGCACCAGCTGTGACGGCGAGATGCCCGCCTCGCCGACCCTTGCAAGCAGCTCGAGCCGTTCATCGACCGTGAGGGAATTGGCCTCCGAATTTGTGCCGAAGATCGCAAGTCCCATGTGTTTGCTGGCGAGCCAGCGGCAAAACTGCACGAACGACTGTCCGTCGCAGGAGAGATCATCCTTGAATGGTGTCAGCACCGGCGCCATGACCTGCGGAAAGCCCGTCATGGACGGGAAGCGCTCTGCGTCGTCGCCAGGTCCCACAGCAAACCCTGCGCCACCGAGAGCTTCGCCAGGTCGAAGGGCTTCTCCACCAGCAATTCGCCGATGGTCTTGAGCACGCCCTGCGCGCGCGCCTCATGCGCAGCAAGCCAGCTTTCCCATGGACGCTCCGACCTGCCTTCGGCGTTCAGCACCTGCATCGTGAACACCCGGTGTGCGAAGAACACCTGATCGATCGTCCGGTTGATCGCCAACCTCTCGAAAAAGTCCTTGGCGACGAGATCGCTCGCCCGCCTCAGAATCCCGTCGATGTCGAAATGGGCGCCGGTTGCGTAAAGAACCTTTGCCGTTGCCGCGAGCGTCGAGTCGCACTCTGCCGCCACCTGCACGATGTCGGGCGCTCTCTGCAGGTAGCTCGCCTGCGCGATGATTCCGGCAACATCGTCTGAGACGCCCTCTGATGTGAGCTTCTCGACCTTGCTCTCGAGCGCCTGGAGAGCGGCTGCCGGCAGATGGTCGCTCAGCGACGCCTTGAGCTCTTCGATGCCTGAACGGAACCGCTCCACCACATGGTGAAGGCCTGTTTCGAGCTGCGTGTTTCGCAAGAACCACTGCGTGGCGCGCCGCGCCAGGGTCTGCAGCTCCAGATAGAGCTGAATTTGCAGGCCCGCCGGAATTTTGCCATCGAGTCGATCGATCGAGCCATTATGGCCGACGAGGCCGAAACTGTCGCGCGCCACGGCGAACGCCGCGGCGATCTGCGCCGCATTGGCCCCGGTTTCGCTTCTCAGCCGCGCGACGAAACCCGGCCCGCCCCTGTTGATCATGCTGTTCGTGAGCATCGTCGCCACGATTTCGCGCCTCAGCCGGTGCTGCCGGCTCTCCTTTTCATAGCCGGCCGACATTCGTTCCGGAAAGTATCGCAGGAGTTCCTTCGACAGATACTCATCGTCCGGAACATCGCTGTTCAGGAGATCGTGGTTGAGCGCGATCTTGGCATAGGCGAGCAGCACGGCCCATTCCGGCCGCGTCAGCATCTCGCGTCGCGCGTCTCTCGCCTTCACCTCGGCATCTTGCGGCAGCGCCTCGAATTCACGCGCCAGCAATCCGCGCTGCTCGAGCTCATGCATCAGCATGATGGCATAGCTGTTCTCTTCCGTTCCCCTCGCCACCGCCAGGCTTAAGCTCAGCGTCTGCAGGTAATTGTTGCGCAGCACCAGCGCCGCCACCTCTTCCGTCATATCGGCGAGAAGCTTGTTGCGACCCGCCCGGTCGAGCCGTCCCGCCTGCTCGGCCGCTCCCAGTGCGATCTTGATATTAACCTCCATGTCGGAGGAATTGACGCCCGCCGAATTGTCGATCGCGTCGGTATTGAGCCGCCCGCCGCCTCGTGCAAATTCGATCCGCCCCCGCTGCGTCACCCCGAGATTAGCGCCCTCGCCGATTACCCGCGCCGCAATTTCGCTGGCATTGACGCGAATGGCGTCATTGGCCCTGTCGCCGACATCGGCATGCGTCTCGCTCGAGGATTTGATGTAGGTTCCGATTCCGCCGAGCCAGATCAGGTCGACCTTGGCTTTGAGCAGGGCGTTCATAAGCTGATGGGGCGTGGTTTCCGCTTGCGAGAGCCCGGTCAGTCTCTTCATGGCTTCGCTCAGGGGGATCGACTTTTGACCCCGGGAGAACACGCCTCCCCCGGTGCTGATGAGTTCCCGCCTGTAGTCCTGCCAGCTTGATCGCGGCAGTTGAAACAGCC
>DATBMX010000499.1:0-3069 GCA_036554625.1 Aestuariivirgaceae bacterium | reverse complement strand
AGGTCTTGCCGGAGCCGGTCACGCCGAGCAGCACCTGATCCCGCTCGCGTACGTTCACCCCCTCTACGAGCTCGGCGATGGCCTGAGGCTGGTCGCCCTTGGGCTCGTAGTCCGACACGATGCGCAAGCGCCGCCCACCCTCGCTCTTTTCCGGACGAGGCGGGCGATGAGGAACGAAATGAGGCAGCTCTATGAGCCGAGGGCGCAGATGTTCGAGTCCTTCCCGCGCTGCCGAAAAATCAGCACGCGGGTCGGGGCGCTGGCGCAGAGCCGAGGGCAGGGGCGCGCCTTCGAGCGGCGGCTGCGGCGCTTCTGAAAACCCCCCCTGCTGTCGTGAATGTCCCATGCGATCTATATAGGCGGGGGTTGCGGCGAGAGAAAGAGCAGGACTGTCGCGCTAGGCCAGCCGCAAGTGTGGCGGATTGCGCAAAGTTTGATAGATTACGCAATAGCGTTCAGTGAGCTTGAGAAGCGTCGCACGCTGTTCTTCGCTCAAGTCGCCTTCGATGTCGAAGCGGAGCCGGATGTCGCGAAAGCCCACTGGAGCTTCCTTGTCGACGCCGAGAGTGCCGCGAAAATCGAGATCGCCCTCGGCTCTCACAATAACGTTCCGCAATGGATAGCCGAGAGCGGTTGCAACGGCGTTCATCGTCACGCCGGCACAAGCGACGAGGGCTTCAAGCAGCATGTCGCCTGAGCAGGCCTCGCGTCCCGATCCGCCGGTGGCGGGATGGAGACCGGCTTCGACGAGCGCACGCGCTGTTGAAACCGAGCAGGTCAGGCCTTGACCGAGACGGCCTTCGGCCTTCAGGGTGACCGCCGCCGCCGCAGGCTCAGCGCGATAGCGCTCCTTCAGCGGCGCCTGCAACGCCTTGAGCTCGGTAGAATTCATGACGGTGCTCTCTTCGCAAGTTGAGGCGGGAGGGATGTGGCCGAGTCAAGCCCGGCCACTGAATTCAATCAAGGGAGGACGAGACCTATTGGCCGCTTGCCTGCTTAACGGCTTCCTCGATCGCTTCGTTCAGCTCGGCATATTCCTCGCAAGCCGTGCCGCAGATGCGCTTGATCTCGGCGAGCTGCTCCTTGGCAAGATCGAGCTTGCCCAGAACCACATAGCCTTCGCCAAGATATTCCCGGGCCTCGGCATAGTTCGGATCAAGGGCGATAGCCTGATTGTAATAGGCAATGGCTTGATCGAATTGGCCGAGCTTGCGATTGGTGTAGCCCAAACCGTTCAGGACCTCGGGCTTGTTCTTGTCGGCGACGAGCTCGAACAGCTGCCGTCCTGCCTCGAAGTCTCCCTTCCGCGCGAGCGCCCAGGCCTGCTCGGTCAGCTCGCTGTCAGGAAAGATCTGTGAATTTGCCTGAACGCACTTCTTCTTTTTCTTGTCCCAGACTTGGCCGTTCTTGCAGGTCTGCGTTCCCGAGCCTCCACCGCCACTGGCGGCGAAGACGGGACCAGCCAAAACAAGGGTGAGGGCGGCGGAGAGAATGAGAGCCGACTTGCGCATCGAATGAACTCCACAGTTGTTGCAATAGCTGAGCCGTGCCCTTTAGAGCACAATTGCGGCGGCAATTCACGTCAGGCCGGTAATGCCGGGAAAGTGAAGACGCCGGCTTCCTTCAGAACCCTGACAGAGCGAGACGACGGCGCTCAAAAATCCAGGCGATCTGCATAAAAAATAGGCGTTCTGGCATATGCTTCAATAGGTGATTGCGAATTTGTCTCTGCCATCCATCGCTATGATAGAGGCGCGCCTGGGCGCGTGCGACCATTTGCAGGCGCGCGACATGCGGCTGTCGCAGGGACTCATATCTGCGAAAGGCTGCCGCTGGGTCAGTGCCAGGATTCAGGCACTCGGCCAGGGTGATGGCATCTTCCAATGCCGCGACCGCTCCTTGCGCGAGGGTAGGCAACATGGGGTGAGCGGCGTCGCCGATCAGGGTAGTACGGCCCTTGCCCCAACGTTTCGCCGGCGGTCGATCAAGGGCTTCCCAGCGCGCCCACCAGGGCGAAAGGCCCAAAACGTAACGTAGCTCTGGAGCCATTGAGGGAAAGAAAGCGGCCACCTCGGCGGCGGACATCTCATTGGATGCGCGGGAAACTGTGTGGTTCTCAGTCATGGCCACGATATTGACCTCCCGACCGGCGGACACCGGATAGTGAACCACATGACCGCGGGGATAGAGCCAAAGCACGACATCGTTGGACAAATGCGGAGCTGTGATCCTCGAAACGAGCGCACGAAAGACAATCTGAGTTTCTCGAACGGACGAACCATGGACACCCAGCGATGTCCGGATCGGAGAGCGAACCCCATCGGCACCGATCACCGCGTCGGAGGGAAAATGCTTGCCATCACCTAGAATGAGGACCGGCGATGCGCCCGGCCAATGACAGTCTTCAACGCGGTGATGGGTGAGAAGCTCGACACTACGAAGATTGCGCACTGCCGAGAGGAGCGCACGAAGCAAGTCGCGGCGGTGGACAACGCGATAAGGTTCGCCAAAGCGGGCATGAAATGCTTCGAAGCCAAGAGAGCGGATTTCGCAGCCCGTCATGCCATCCATTATGCGCAGGCTTGGCGGCGCGAATGTGTGGCGCTCGAGCTCGGTCCACACCCCCAAGGCCTTCAAGGCCCTGACGCCATTCGGCCCAAGCTGGAGGCCAGCGCCTCTCTCATCGAAAACCGCAGATTGTTCAAGCACGCGGCAAGCAAGGCCCTTGCGGGCAAGCGCAATGGCGACGGAAAGGCCAGCGATTCCGCCACCAACAATGGTGATCTCCATATGGGCGATGGTTCGGCTGCTTCGCCGCAACTGTCAACGGGACAGCAGGAATTGGCCTTGCGGCGCCAGGGCGCGGTGGATTAGGTTCCGCCCGCACTTCGAGGAAGGGCATTCAATGGGCTTCATTGCCGATTCACTGAACCGTATCCAACCGTCGCAGACCATCGCTATTTCGATGAAAGCGCAGGAGCTCAAGACGCAGGGACGCGACGTGATTGCGCTGTCGGCGGGAGAGCCCGATTTCGATACGCCCAAGAACATAAAGGAGGCGGCGGTCGC
>DATBMX010000497.1:0-2114 GCA_036554625.1 Aestuariivirgaceae bacterium | reverse complement strand
AGTCTCGCTCGCCGGGAGCAGGGTAGCGCCACGGGCCGGAGACTCGACACTTTCCTTCTTCGACTTGCGTGCGGCCCGCTGGACGGCGAGATCGAGTTCAAGCTGCGTGCACAGGCTGAGGGTCACGGGATCGACCGGCTTGATGTTGGGCGCGTTCCAATGGGTTCGATCGCGGATCGACTGAATGGTCGTCTTGGTCGTTCCGACGAGCTTCATGATCTGGGCATCAGTCAATTCGGGGTGATAGCGAAGAAGCCAGGCAATGGCGTCGGGCCTGTCCTGACGGCGCGAGACAGGCGTGTAGCGCGGACCCTTCTTCGACTTCGCCGGCGGCAGGACGACTTTCGATTCCTGCACCTTCATGCGGTAGTTCTCGTCGGCTTCGGCCTTCTCCAGCTCCTCGCGCGCGAGCTGGCCCGAGGCGATGGGATCGAGGCCCTTGATTCCTTGCGCGACATCGCCATCGGCGATTCCTTTCACCTCGAGCTCATGCAGCTGGCAGAAATCGGCAATCTGCTGAAAGGACAAGGCCGTGTTTTCAACAAGCCAAACGGCTGTGGCTTTGGGCATCAATGGTGCTGGCGACATGGAATCTTCCTTCAGAACCTTCAGCTCTGACGTAACGGTTCAATGATTTGACGGATTTCGGCGCTATATAGTCCCTGGCATCAGATTTGGAAAGAGGAAACAGGCCGCCGTCAGGGCAACAGCATGATCTTGCCGATATGCTCGCTCGATTCCATCAGGGCATGGGCCTCCGCGGCCTCGGCCAGCGGGAAGGTCCGATAGATCTGCGGCTTGACGGCGCCCGAGGCGATGAGCGGCCACACATAGTTCTCGAGCGCACGGCAGATCGCGGCCTTTTCATCAACGGAGCGCGGCCGCAAGGTCGAGCCAGTGAGGGTGAGGCGCTTCAGCATCATGGGCAGCAGGTCAAGCTCGACCTTGGACCCTTTCAGGAACGCGATGGAGATGATGCGCCCGTCCCTGGCGGCACAGCGGACGTTTTTCTCCACATAGTCGCCGCCCACCATGTCGAGGATGACATCGACGCCCTTGCCCTGCGTTGCCTCAAGGATGACCTCAGCGAAATTCTGCTTGCGGTAGTTGATTGCTCCGGCAGCGCCGAGAGCGCGGCAGGCTGCGCATTTCTGGTCGCTGCCAGCGGTGGCGAAAACCTCAGCACCGAAGGCCGAGGCGAGCATGATCGCCGTCGTTCCAATCCCTGAGGAGCCGCCATGCACGAGGAAGGTCTCACCGCGCTTCAAGCGGCCGCGGTCGAAGACATTGGTCCACACGGTCATGAAGGTTTCTGGAACGGCCGCCGCCTCGGTGAGGGACAAACCCTGTGGCAGCGGCATGGCGTTGGACTCAGCGACGATGCAATATTGGGCGTAACCGCCGCCCGGGACGAGGGCCAGAAGCTCGTCGCCGATGTGGAAACGGAGCGTGCCGGCGCCCGCCGCCACAACCGTGCCCGATATCTCGAGGCCCGGTGTTGCCGGAGCCCCGGGCGGAGGGGGATAGCCGCCTTTGCGCTGGAGAACATCGGGACGGTTGACGCCCGCCGCCTTGACTTCGACGAGGAGTTCGCCTGGCCCCGGCGCCGGCACGGGAAGAGACGCAAGCCGCAAGACCTCGGGCCCGCCGGGGGAAACGATCTCTATGGCTCTCATGGTCCGAGGCAAGTTGTGCGGCACTTCTCGCTTTCCACTTGTCTTAACCGCGTTGGACCTCGACACTGGTATCACAGAGGGGAATGAAGGAGCAAACCGATGGAAATGGATGAGGAAAGGAAGGTCAAACGGCCCGACATCGTGATCGGAGAAGACATCGCCATACTGTCGGTTGAGGAACTCAATCGGCGCATCGGCGTGCTCGATCAGGAGATCGCACGCTACAGGTCGGCGATTGCGGAGAAGCAGAAGAGCCGCGCGGCCGCGAATTCCGTGTTCAAGCTCTAGATTTCGTGAGCAGCCCATAAAATCATCGTAAACGGCGCGCCGCATTAACCATTCAGTAACGACTCTCATTGTAATCTCGTTAATGTAATCCTCCTGGATTACTTCGAGTGGCTCCTGTCCACTCTGTTTGACGCCTCCCTGTTAGACTTG
>DATBMX010000490.1:0-6511 GCA_036554625.1 Aestuariivirgaceae bacterium | reverse complement strand
GCCGACGATGGTCGGCACGATGTAGTCGCCGAGCGTCAGCGAGAAGGTGAAGATCGATCCCGCGGCGAGGCCAGGGAGCGCCAAAGGGAGAATGACCGTGCGAAAGGCCTGCATCGGATGTGCGCCCAGATCCGCCGCCGCGTCGATGAGGCTCTTTGGTACTCTTTCAAGCGCAGCCTGCGTCGGCAGGATCATATAGGGAAGCCAGACATAGACGAATACGAAGAACATGCCGAGATAGCTGATCGACAGGGACGGTCCGCCAACCACGGGCAGCGCCAGAACCGCGTCGAGCAGCCAGCCGAGGCTCGTCGTCTCGGCAAGCCAGGTGATGATTCCCTCCTTCGCCAGGATCAGCTTCCAGGCATAGACCTTCACCAGATAGCTCGACCACAGCGGCATCATCACTGCGATGTAGAAGAACGCCTTCCATTTCCCACGCGCATATCGTGCGGCGTAATAGGAGATGGGAAAGGCAATGACGGCCGAGGCGACAGTAACGACTGCCGCCATGGCGATGCTTCGCACGATGATGTCGAAATTGGCGCGCTGCAGCAGCTGCGCATAGGTCGACAGGGTGAACTCATATCTGATCAGGCCGGAAAAGTCGTCGAGGCCGTAAAAGCTGTTGAGCAGTAGCGCAATCAAGGATCCGACATAGACGATACCGATCCACAGAAGCGGCGGCGTCAGCAGCAGCGAAAGAAGCAGCCAGGGATGGCGGAACCAGAGATCCGAGAGAAGGCCGCCGCTCGAAACACGCCTCGGGTTCCTGCTGATGGTCGCAACGCTCAACTGTCGCGCTCCATGGCGTGCAACGCATCGGCGGGCCAATGGAGAGTGACGGTTTCCCCCTGCCGGAAAATACCGAGAGAAGAGGGGGCGATCGCCGTAATTCGCAATGTGCCGCCGAGCCCGACGGTTACCCGCGTCTGCGAGCCTTGATAATGCACAGCGGCTATCTTGCCGCTGACCGAGCGATGTACAGAAGGGCTCTCGGCTTCGTTTCTGGCAATCGCGATCTTTTCTGGTCTGAGACTCGTCCAATGGCGGCTTCCGCCATGGGCTTGCGCGAACTCGGGCGGCAGCAGATTCGAGGAGCCCACGAAACTCGCAACGAATCGACTGTTTGGTTTCTCATAGACCTCGCTTGGCTTGCCGACTTGCACGATGCGACCATCGTTGAAGATGGCAAGGCGGTCGGACATCGCCAGAGCTTCGCCCTGGTCATGCGTCACGAAAACAAAGGTGATACCCACCTCTTTCTGCAGTGATTTAAGCTCCTCCTGCATCTGCTCGCGCAGCTTCAGATCGAGCGCCCCCAGCGGTTCGTCGAGCAACAGCACCTTGGGCTCGTTCACAAGCGCCCGCGCGAGCGCGACGCGCTGGCGCTGGCCGCCGGAAAGCTGCGCCGGCTGCCTCGACTCGAACCCGCTGAGCTTCACCATGGCGAGAGCTTCGCGCGCTTTCGCTTCGCGTTCGGGACGCGGGATGCCGCGGATCATGAGCCCGTAGGCAACGTTTTCTCCCACCGACATGTGCGGGAACAGAGCGTAATCCTGAAAAACCGTATTGACATTGCGCCTGTAAGGCGGAACGCCCTCGGCGGTTTCGCCGAAGATTTCGATGTGTCCCGAATCCGGCTGCTCGAAGCCCGCGATCAGACGCAAAGACGTGGTCTTGCCAGAACCCGAGGGTCCGAGCATTGCGAAGAATTCGCCTTCCGCGACATCGAGCGTAACCTGATCGACGGCGCGCACCTGACCGAAGTGGCGGGATACATTCTCGAATCGAACGGCAATGGTCATCGATGATAACCGATCCGCATGTCACCAACAGCGGGCCATTCGTCAGTCGCGGGCTTGACCCGCGAATCCCTTCACAGATGCAAAGAGATGGCCGGGTCAAACCCGGCCATGACGAATCAAATGGACTCAGCGACCGCCGAGCACGGCAATGTAATCCGATACCCAGCGATAGTAAGGCACGCAGCCTTGGGACTGGGAAGCGCATTTGGCAACCGGCGTGCGCCAAAAATGAACTTTCTCGAAGTTTCCGACGCCATTGGTATCGCAGCCCGTGTCGGTCAGGAGCTCGTTACCCTTGCAGGCCGCAAGCACCGCCGGCACCGATCCGAACCAGGCGGCAAGGTCGCCCTGCAGCTTGGGATTGATCGAATGTTCGAGCCACATATAGGCGCAATTCGGATGCGGCGCCTCGGAATGCATCATCGTCGTATCGGCCCAGCCGGTCGCCCCCTCATCAGGAACGATCGACTCGATCGGCTGCTTGTCGGCCTTGAGCAGGTTGACCTGGAACGGCCAGGAGGATGAGGCAACCACACCCTCGTTCTTGAAGTCGTCGATCTGAACGAATGCGTCATGCCAATAGCGGCCGACGATCTTGCGCTGCGCTCTGAGCAGTTCAAGCGCCGCCTTGTATTGATCTTCGCTGAGCTCGTAAGGATCCTTGATGCCTAGCTCGGGCTTGTGCTTCATGAGGTAGAGCGCTGCGTCGGCGATATAGATCGGTCCATCGAAAGCCTGTACGCGGCCTTCATTCGACTTGCCGTCAGGAAGATCCATCTTCTCGAAAACCACGTTCCAGCTTTTTGGGGGTTCCTTGAACACTTCGGTGTTGAAGGCGAGAACATTGGCCCCCCATTGATAAGGCACGCCATAATGCACGCCATCGACCGTGTGCCACGGCGCGTTCTGCAGCCGTTCGTCCACCGTCTTCCAGCTCGGGACGAGATCGACGTTGACCGGCTGAACGCGTTTGCCCGAAATCAGTCTCAACGAAGCGTCGCCCGAAGCCGTGACGAGGTCGAACCCGCCCTCGTTCATCAGCGCGACCATCTCGTCCGACGTTCCGGCAGTCTTGATATTTACCTTGCAGCCCGTGTTCTTCTCGAATTCCGTTACCCAGTCGAATTTCTTGTCCGTCTCGCCGCGCTCGATGTAGCCGGGCCACGCCACGATATCGACTTGTCCTTCACCCGCCCCGATTTCCTTCTTCATTTCCTGCGCAAACGCCGTCGAGGCGAGCGCGCCCGCCGCCATCACCGAAACAATGACCCGGTGAGAAACCTTCATGATAACCTCCCACAACGGCACGATACTTAACCGTGCCACCCTATTGAGCGGGCAGCCTGTGTGCCCCCGCGTGGCGAACCTACCCTGTCCTCGGATCGAAGGGAAGTTCCTCGGTGGTATTGCACCCATTGTTGCACCTGACCAATGGCATGCTAGACTCGTTCCAACAGACGGGAGGATTGATGTCGGCTGTCGAAAAGTCGGTTGCAGCCGCAGCGCTGAGACCGGAAGCGGTCGTCGTAGAGGACCTCCATAAATCCTTTGGTCTCCTTGAAGTGCTTAAGGGCGTTTCCATGACCGCCCGCGAGGGCGACGTCGTGTCGATGATCGGCGCCTCGGGTTCCGGCAAGAGCACTTTCCTGCGCTGCATCAATTTCCTCGAAATGCCGACCCAGGGCCGAATCATCGTCGGCGGCGAAGAGGTGAGGCTCAGGCGCACGAAGGACGGCCATTCCGTGCCGGCCGACTCTCGCCAGATCGAGCGCATAAGAACGCAGCTCGGCATGGTGTTTCAGAGTTTCAACCTTTGGCAGCATCTCACGGTCCTGGAGAATGTGATCGAGGCCCCCGTGCACGTTCTCAAGGTCGCCAAGACCGAGGCGATCGAGCGCGGCGAGGCGCTCCTTCACAAGGTAGGGCTCTTCGACAAGCGCGATCAGTATCCGGCGTTTCTCTCCGGCGGCCAACAGCAGCGGGCGTCCATCGCCCGGGCCCTGTGCATGCAGCCGAAGGTCATGCTGTTCGACGAGCCTACCTCGGCCCTCGATCCAGAGCTCGTCGGGGAGGTGCTAAGGGTCATCAGGGACCTCGCCAATGAAGGCCGAACCATGGTGCTGGTGACCCATGAGATGAATTTTGCCCGGGACGTGTCGAACCATGTCATCTTCCTGCACAAGGGGCTGATCGAGGAAGAGGGGCCGCCTGATCAGGTTTTTAACCATCCAAAAAGCGAGCGCTGTAGGCAATTTACCCGCACCAAGCATCATTAGCGGCGATTGCGCTTTAGCCGGGAGTTGATAATGTTAGAAACATTGCTGGCCGGTGTTCTCCGGGCCGGTTGCAGAATGCACGAAAATGGGAGGTAAAGCATGAAGGCTTTTGCAAGATTTGCAGGCGCCTTGGTTGTCGCTGCGCTCATCGGCGCGGGCCCGGCTCAGGCCGACGTAAAATTTGGCGTCGCCGCCGAGCCTTATCCGCCCTTCTCATCGAAGGACGCCTCGGGCAAGTGGGTCGGCTGGGAGATCGACCTGATGGACGCCGTCTGCAAGCAGATGAACGAGACGTGCGAGCTCATTGAGGTCGCCTGGGACGGAATCATTCCAGCCCTCACATCGAAGCAGATCGACGTGATCTGGAGCTCCATGTCGATCACCGAAGAGCGCAAGAAGACCATCGACTTCACCAACATGTATTACAACACGCCGACGGTCATCATCGGCGCGAAGGATGGCGACAAGGACATCACGCCCGAGCATCTGAAGGGCAAGACGCTCGGCGCCCAGGTTTCCACAATCCACGAGAAGTACTTGCAAAAGTACTTCCCCGAGTCGCAGATCAAGACTTACCAGACGCAGGATGAGGCGAACAACGATCTCGCCGCCGGGCGGCTCGACTATGTCCAGGCCGACGGCAGCGCGCTCGACGCTTTTCTCAAGACCGAGCAGGGTCAGGCCTGCTGCGAGCTCAAGGGACAGGTTCCCGATGATCCAGCGATCCTAGGTGAAGGCGTCGGCGGTGGCATACGGAAGGAAGATACCGCTCTGAAAGACAAGCTTAACCAGGCGCTTTCCGAGCTGGCGAAGAACGGCGAGCTTCAGAAGATCACCGAGAAGTACCCTGACCTGAAGCCTGTGGTCGTTCTTCCGCAGTCCTAGAGCACAACTGCCAGTCGGTCACGCTGGGAGGGAGCGTGACCGGCTTTCCACAAAAGAGGCAAAAGGGGGATGGCGCAGCCGGTCTTTCCTGAGATTCTGACATTCGGCAATCAGGGCTACGGCGACGAAATATTGCGCGGCGCCTGGATGACGCTGCAGATATCGGTCTGCGCCTATGCCATTGGGCTCCTGATCGGCCTCGCGGGAGCCATGGGCAAGCTCGGCGGCAACAGAATCCTCAGGCGGGTTCTTGATTTTTACACGACCTTCGTGCGCGCTTCGCCCGAGCTGATTCTCATTCTTCTGCTCTACTATGCAGGCACCGGCTTGCTCAATACCGTGCTCGCCGCCTATGGATTTACGGCGGTGCGCGTCAGCGGATTCGCTGCCGCCGTGGCGGTGCTGGGTTTCATGCAGGGCGCCTATGCCACGGAGGTGCTCCGCGCAGCCATACAGGCGATACCCGTGGGTCAGATCGAAGCGGCCAAGGCCTTCGGGATGACGCCGTGGCTTAGGTTCCGGCGCATCATCATTCCCGCGATGCTGCCACTGGCAATCCCCGGCATGGCCAATCTTTGGCTCATCGTCACCAAGGATTCGTCTCTGATAGCCGTGGTCGGCTACACCGAGCTCCTGCTGGCGACCCGCCAGGCCGCTGGCAACACCAAGCTCTACCTCCTTTTCTTCACCTGCGCCGCCTTCGTTTATCTGATGATCACCCTCGCCTCGAACCAAGTGTTCAAGCGCGTCGAAGCTTACTATCGACGCGGCATGCCGCAGCTGGGCTAGCCATGGTCTGGGACTGGCTGCCGAGCTATCTGCCGCAACTCCTCAACGGGCTCCTCATCACCATCGAGCTGCTGTTGTCGTCGGTAATCATCGGCATGGTCTTCGCCATTCCCATTGGCCTTGTCCAAGCCCTGCGCACGCCGGTGCTTGCGCCGATGGCGCGGGGCTTCTGCACCTTCATTCGCGGCACGCCGCTGCTCGTGCAGATATGGCTGCTCTATTTCGGCTTCGGCTCCATCTTCCCGATGATTCCCGGGATCCGCCAAAGCTTTCTGTGGCCCATTCTCCGCGAAGGCTATTTCTACGCTCTTCTGGCATTCACCATCAGCTTTGCCGGCTACGAGGGCGAAATCATGCGCGGCGCCTTCCTCGGCGTGCCGAAAGGAGAGCTGGAGGCCGCCAAGGCCTTCGGCATGTCGCCATGGAAGGTGCTTCGCCGCATCTGGCTTCCCCGCGCCATCCGGCTCGCGCTACCGACGCTTGCCGGTGAAACGGCCTTGCAACTCAAGGCGACACCGCTTGCCGCGACGGTGACGGTTCTCGACCTTTTCGGCGTCTCCAACAAGATCCGCCAGGATACCTTCCGGGTCTATGAGCCGCTCATACTGGTGCTCGTCATCTATGTCGTGCTTTACTTCTTCATCGTCTGGGCGTTCCGCTGGTATGAGAACCGGATACCGCAGAAAAGATGAGTCAACACGTTCAACAGGGGAGAAGTCGCTTATGAAATGGTGGAAACAATCGGCGCAGGTC
>DATBMX010000356.1:0-2785 GCA_036554625.1 Aestuariivirgaceae bacterium | reverse complement strand
CTCATGCGCCGGCTTCCCCGGTGGCTCGAATTCTGGATCGCATTGTCGGCTGCCCTCGCGATCCTTTCCACGGGCACGGTAATTTTTTACGCTCTAGGAAAGCTTGCGAGCGAGGTCAACAATACGGACCTCGCGCTCACTAAGCAGAGCGCAAAGGCTGCGATTGCGGCATTCGAGACGCGGCTCAAGGACAATCTCACCGATTACGCCAATTGGGATGACGCGGTGCAGAAGCTCTACAACACGCCCGATGAAGAATTCGTCCATGACATCCTCAAAGATGTGAGCGACGCGGGCGTGGTTTTCGACACCTCTTTTCTCATCGATGAAAACGGCAGAGATCTGGCTGCCTATAAGGATGGCAAGTCGATCGAGCTTTCGTCCGAGTCATTCTTGGGAGAGTCGCTTACGGCGATGCTGGCGTCGATCGATTTCAAGTCAAAGGCCTATCAGGAGAGCAGCGGGCTCGTGCGCACGCCGTGGGGCATTGCGGCGGCGGCGATCGGCACGGTCGTTCCCTATTCACAGGACGTGCAAGTTCCAGAAGGGCAGAGGCGGCTGTTGCTCTTCGCCAAGCATCTCATTCCCGCCAATATCGAACGCATAAGAAACGAGTTCGTGATTCCCGGTCTCGATCTTGCCAGCGGCAGAGGTGACGTCAACTATACAGTCTCCCTGGTCGATCCAGCCGGAAAAACCATCGGAACGCTGTCATGGATCAAGCGATCGCCCGGAACAGCGGCACTGAAGAAAATCTCGCCCGCCGTATGGCTCATCCTGGGAATGCTTTCGATCGTGACGGCGGGAATCATCGTGTTCGCCTGCATCAATGTGAGGCATGCCTATCGCAGCAAACTGCGTGCAGAACACGCCGCTACCCACGACTTTCTCACCGGCCTTCCAAATCGCGCGGCGCTCAAATCCATCTTCGAAGAGCGTGGCAAGTCCGAAAATCCCGGACAGCACAATGCCGCCGTGGTCTTCTTCGATCTCGACGGCTTCAAGCAGGTGAACGACGCCTATGGACACGAGGTCGGAGATTGCCTGCTACGGGCGTGCGGCGCCGGATTCCAGTATCTCGTCGGCACCAAGGGCACTCTCGGGCGCGTAGGCGGCGATGAATTCGTGGTGCTGCTGAACGGTTTTGACGCCCATGGCGAGGCGAAGGCGCTTGCCGAGCAATTCATCGAGTTCTTGCGGGAGCCCTTCATCTTCGATGGACGCGAGATCAAGGTGAGCACGAGCGTGGGCATCGCCTGCGGTCACGCACGGCAGACCGCCATGGAGGAGCTGCTGCGGCGGGCAGACATCGCCATGTATCAGGCGAAGAAGGACGGCGGAAATCGCGTTGCTTCCTATGACGCGAATATCGATCTCAAGCTGCGCGAACGGGTAGAGCTCGCGGCGGCGCTGCGCGACGCCATCAAGGCGGGCGATATTTCGGTGGCCTACCAAGTGGTGGTGGAGGCCCGATCCCAGAACGTATGCGCGGTCGAAGCGCTGGCACGGTGGACTCTGCCCGACGGCGCCGCCATGGCTCCCGACATCTTCATTCCTCTGGCTGAGGACAACGGGCTGATCGAAGCCCTCAGCGATCATGTTTTTCGGCAAGCGTGCCTTGATGCGGTGCACTGGGGCGATCTGGTGCTGTCGGTGAACGTCTCGCCGGTGCAGTTCCATAACCCACGCTTCGATGAAATGGTTTCCGATATTCTCGCCGACACGGGTTTCCCGCCGACGCGGCTCGACCTCGAACTCACGGAGCGCCACCTGGTGAGCGACCCCGGGCAGGCATTCAGGACGATGTCGCGGCTGCGCGAGCGTGGGATCTCCATGTCGCTCGACGACTTCGGGACGGGATATTCGAGCATCGGATATCTGAAGCGTTTCAAATTCGACCGGTTGAAACTCGACCAATCCATCTGCGCCGAAATCGTATCGGATCACAATGCGCAACAAATGATTCAGGGAACAATTGCGATCGCCAATTCTCTCGGACTGGACGTCACGGCGGAGGGCGTCGAGAACGAAGATCAGGTCAAAGTACTGAAACTTGCCGGCTGCAGATGGCTGCAGGGCTTCTATTTCGGCGAGCCGGTGAGCGCCGATGAGCTTGGGACCTACCTTGACGGCCGCACGGAGGCGCGAAGAGCCAGCGCTTGAGTGGCAAGTCAAGCTGCTGAATAGGTTTCCGGAACCGCGAGATTGCGCGCGCTGGCGCGCAGCTTCTCGGAAGCCGACTTGAGCTGGCCGCAGGCGGCCATGATGTCGCGGCCGCGGGGCGTGCGCACGGGACTGGCATAGCCAGCGCGATTGAGAATTTCAGCGAAGCGCTCGATCGTTTCCCATGGCGAACACTCATATCGCGTGCCCGGCCATGGGTTGAATGGAATGAGATTGACCTTGGCAGGTATTCCGGAGAGCAGCTTTACTAAGCGTTTCGCATCCTCGATGCTGTCATTGATCCCCTTCAGCATGACATATTCAAAGGTGATGCGGCGCGCATTGGAGAGCCCCGGGTAGGAGCGGCAGGCGGCAAGCAGCTCGGCAATCGGATACTTCCTGTTGAGAGGAACAAGCTTGTCGCGAATTTCATCCGTCGTGGCATGGAGCGAGATCGCGAGCATGGTGCCGATTTCGGCGCCGGCGCGCGGGATTTCAGGGACGACGCCTGAGGTCGACAGGGTGATTCGACGCTTGGACAGCGACAACCCTTCTCCGTCGGCGGCAATCAACATGGCCGTCTTGACGTTGTCAAAGTTGTAGAGGGGCTCGCCCATGCCCA
>DATBMX010000321.1:0-4681 GCA_036554625.1 Aestuariivirgaceae bacterium | reverse complement strand
AATTCAGTTGCGCACCATCATGCCGTCGAGCGGAATGCCGGCCCCGCGCCCGGAGATCAGATCGGCGGTGATGCGCGCCGCGCCATGGCTCATGGTCCAGCCCATGTGGCCGAGCCCCGTGTTGTACCAGAGATTGTCGTGCCGGCCGCGTCCCAGGATGGGTGTTCCCTCGGGCGTCATCGGCCGCAGGCCTGCCCAGTAATCGGGCTTCGCATAATCGGCGCCGTCGGGAAACAGCGCCGTGATCTGTTTCAGCATGAAGCGGAAGTCCTCCGGAGAATGCTCGCGGCCATAGCCCGAGAATTCCGCCGTCGCCGTTACCCGCAGACGGTCGCCGAGCGGGCAATAGGCGATGAGATTTTCCTCGTCCACGCCGCCGATGGCGGGCGGGTTGTTTCTGCCCGACACCGGGAAGGTTACCGAATAGCCCTTCACCGGATAGATCGGCAGATCCTGGCCGATCGTCCGCGTCAGGTGCGGACTGTAGACGCCGAGACACAGCACATAGAGATCGGCGCTCTCCCTGCCCTGATCCGTCGCAATGCCGGTGATCCTGCTGCCCTGCGTTTCGAGACCGGAGATGTCGACGCCCATCTTGAAACTGACGCCGCGCGCCTTGAGCCACTGCGCCATGTTGCGCGCAAACAGCCGGCAGTCGCCGCTTTCGTCGTTCTTGGCGAACAGCGCGCCGGCGAACTGGTCCTTGACCGGCAGAAGAGCCGGATCCTTCTTGGTCATCGCTTCGCGGTCGAGCGCCTCGATCTCGCAGCCATTGTCGAGGAGGATCTTCGATTTCATCGCCGCGCCCTTCAGCGTCTTTTCGCTGCGATAGAGATAGAGGAGGCCGCCCTGCCTTCCGTCAAACTCGATCTGCGTCGCCTTCACCGTCTCATGAAAGACATCGAGCGAATAGTTGCATAGCCGCGCCTTGCGCGACGTGTTGAGGGCGGCCCGTTCCGCCGTGCATTCGCTCAGGAACCGCCCCATCCAGCGCAGGAAATGCCGGTCGAGCCGTGGCCTGAGCCGCAGGGCCTGGTCGTTGCGCCACAGAGACTTGAGCAGGATCTGGGGTGCCGCGGGCGACGACCAGGCATAGGAATGACCGGGCGCGAACAGCCCGGCATTGGCGTAGCTGGTGAGGGAAGCAGGCTGCTCTTCCCGGTCGATGACGGTCACCTCATGTCCATTGCGCTGAAGCTCGTAGGCCGTCGTCACTCCGGCGATGCCTGCGCCCAGAACCAAGACCTTCATTGCCGGCTCCTCTCTCGGAGGGCTTTGGTAGACGCGCAAGGCGGACCGCGCAAGACGTCTGGCGCCGCTTCATCCTTTGCGTTACTCACGCTTATAACTTCATGCCGGGAACATGGCGGGCGGGAAAAAACGGGCCATCTACATCGATTGCGATCCGGGTCTCGATGACGCGGTTGCGCTTGCGCTTGCCGCCGCCGCCCCGGAGTTCGATATCGCGGCCATCACCACCACCTGCGGCAACGCCGGTCTCGAGCGCGTCACCGACAATGCGCTCGCCATTTCCTCAAGCCTCGGCCTCAAGGCGCCGGTTTATGCCGGCGCGGACCGGCCTCTGCGTTTCAAGCCGCATTTTGCGACCGATATCTGGGGCGGCGATGGCTCTCTTGGGCTGAAACGCCAGCGCCGCGGCGCGCAGCCCGAATCGGCCTGCGATGTTTTGCTGCGGCTCTTGCGTGAGGCGCATGACCACTCCGTTCTCATCTGCTGCCTGGGGCCTCTCACCAACCTTGCTCTAGTGCTCGGCCGCGATCGCCATCTGTCGGCCAAGATCGACAGGCTCATGATCATGGGTGGGGCATTGGGCAAGGGCAACGCGACCGCCGCCGCCGAGTTCAACATCTGGTTCGATCCGCATGCCGCCAAGCGCGTCTTCGACGCCGATATTCACACCGTCGCCGTTCCCTACGACCTCACCCGCACCGTCATGATGAAGCGCGCCCACATCGACCGTCTTGCAAAATCGGACAAGCCGCATGCAACCCTCGCCGCGGAAATGCTGGCGATGGCGGGAAGTCCCGGCCACCCCTCGGCGATTCACGATGCCGTCGTGATCGGTTGTCTTCTTTGGCCCGATCTGTTTTCCTTCGAACGCGGCCGCCTGAGCGTCGTGATCGAGGACGGTCCCGCCAGGGGCCAGACGAGATTTGCAAAGGGCGAGGGGCGGCACATCGTCTTGACCGATGTTCAGCATGACAAGCTTCTCGATGCCATGGCCGCAAAACTTATGGGCAAGGCGAAGGGGCTCAAATGACCATCGCCGTCTTCGGCAGCATCAATATTGACATCACCGCCTATTCAGAGCGCTTGCCCAGACCCGGCGAAACGCTGCACGGGACGCGCTATCTGACCGGGCTCGGCGGCAAAGGCGCCAACCAGGCCGCCGCCTCAGCGAAACTTGGCGCCCCGACGCATCTCATCGGCCGTGTCGGCGATGATCATTTCGCCCGTTCGGCTCTGCACGCGCTCGAATCCTTCGCCGTCGACATCTCCTATGTCCACCGCGATTCCTCGAACGGCACCGGCATCGCCATCATCAATGTCGATGCACGGGGAGAGAATTTCATTACCGTGATCGCCGGAGCCAATTTCGCTGTCGATGATAGCGATGTCGAACGCGCGCGAGCGGGCCTCGCCGCGGCGAGCGTTCTCCTGCTGCAGCTCGAAGTGCCTCAGGCGCCGATGATGAGCGCCGCCGGATATGCCGGCCAGGCCGGCGCCAAGGTCGTTCTCGATCCGGCGCCCGTTCCGCCCAACGCGCGCGACATGGATCTGAGCTTGATCGACATCATCACCCCCAACGAGGTCGAGACCGAACATCTCACCGGCATTCGCCCGCATGACATCGCAACTGCCGGCGAAGCGGCGCGCCATCTCCACGCCCGGGGCCCCAAATCCGTTATCCTCAAGCTCGGCGAGTGGGGAGCCTTTCTTTCCACCGGTGAAGAAGCCCGCATGATCGAGGCCTTCAAGGTGGCTGCCGTGGACACGGTCGCCGCCGGGGACTGCTTCAACGGTGGTCTTGCCTATGCCCTGTCGCAAGGCATGGACCTTGGCGAATCCGCCCGTTTCGCCTGCGCCTGCGGCGCTCTGTCCACCACCCGCTATGGCGCTGCAGCGGCAGCACCCGGCCTCGCTGAGGTGAAGGATCTGCTCGCGCGCGGGTGAGCCAACGGCCCAGTTGGCGCTCTTCCCCGCCTCAGCTATGCTGTGAGGAAAATAAGCAAGGGAGAGACAGGGATGTTCACATCAGCTCTAAGCCGCCGCGCCCTCATAGCCGTCGTGGCGGCAGCCGGCCTTTCCGCCGTTGCGCCTCAGGCCTTCGCCCAGGCGAAGGAGATCAAGGTGCTCAACTGGCAGGGCTATGGCACCGACGAGAAATGGGCAATCGAGCAGTTCGAGCAGAAGACCGGCATCAAGGTCGTCCACGATTATTTCAATTCCGAGCAGGAGATGCTCACCAAGCTGCGCACAAGCCCCGGCACTTATGACGTGGTCCTTTTCAACAACACCTTCGTGCGCGAAGCCGTCGACGCCGGCTTGTTGCAGCCGCTGGACACCTCCAAGATCTCTCACTTCGCCGATTTGACGCCCGCGTTGCGCGAGTCCGAGCGCTTTATGAAGGACGGCAAGCTTTACGCGATCGCCTGGGTTTGGGGCGTCACCTCCATCGCCTACTCGACCGACAAGTTCAAGGAGGCTCCGCAGTCGCTCGAGGCGCTGTGGGATCCCTCCAATGCAGGCAAGGTTGGCTGGCGCGACGATGCCGTGGAATCGGTGCAATTCGCCGCTCTCGCCACCGGCCAGGACATGAACGCGCCCCCCGACATGGACAAGGTCAAGCAGAAGCTCGAGGCTTTGAAGCCGCAGCTCAAGACCTTCTGGTCATCGGAGGATGAGTGGAACAAATATTTCGCCGCCGGCGACTATTCGATCGCCACCTATTGGTCAGGCTCGGCCGCCCGCTCCAAGAAAGCCTTCAAGCTCCCGGTCGGCTTCGCCGTGCCGAAGGAGGGCGCCATTGGCTGGTTCGACGGTCTGACGATTCCCGAAGGCGCGCCCAATGTCGAAGGCGCCTATGCCTTCATCGACTTCATGGTGAGTCCCGAATTCTACGTGAAATGGGACACCGACGTTGGCGCTCCGGCTTCTGCCAATGCCAAGGCCAACGCCGCCCTTCCCGAGGATGCCATGAACCGCAGCGTGTTGGGCGATCCAGAAGTCGTCAAGCGCCTGCAATGGATGGCGCCTTTGAGCGATGATCAGCGCAAGGCCTATCAGGAGCTTTGGGACACCGTCAAAACCACCATCGCTCAATGATGGATGCGTGGGGTGTGCAAGCGCCCCGCGCCGCTTTCCCGGAGCGAATTGGCTTCATGCCCTTGATCGCCGCCAGACAAACCCGCGCCGTCGTCTTTCTGACGGCGCCGGCATATTTATGGCTGGCCCTCACCATCTTCCTGCCGCTGTCGGCAATGGTCTATTTCAGTTTCTTGACCGTGGCGCCGATCGGTGGTCGCGAGGCCGATTTTACCTTTGCCCACTACACCGCCTTCTTCACCAAGGAGGTCTATCGGGTGAACGCCTGGCGGTCCTTCGAGCTTGGTCTCTACGTCACCGCCCTGTGTCTGCTTTTCGGCTATCCCGCGGCCTA
>DATBMX010000275.1:0-7484 GCA_036554625.1 Aestuariivirgaceae bacterium | reverse complement strand
GAAGTGCGAGCAACCTCCTCTCCACTTTTACCGCTATCTTTACAATGCGGTGGGCGGCTCTTTGCACTGGATCGACCGCAAGGGCCTGAACGATGAAGAGCTCTCGAAACTGATCCATGACGAAAATGTCGATGTTTTCGTTCTCTATATCGGCGGCGTCCCGGGCGGCTTTTTCGAAGTCGATCATCGCAAGAGCGACGAAGTCGAGCTCAAGTATTTCGGCCTCGTTCCCGAGTTCCGCGGTCGCGGCATGGGCAAATGGCTGCTCAGCGAAGCGATCGGCTGCTGCTGGGCTCATGCGCCGATGCGGGTGGTGGTCGATACCTGCACGCTCGACAGCCCCGCTGCCCTGCCCCTCTACCAGCGCATGGGCTTCACGCCCTGCGGCCGCGAGACGAAAACGCTGACTTTGCCACGGTGACCGATCATCGTTGTCGTCACAACTGGCGAAAGCCGGGCCCGGCTCAAACGGGTGACAGGTGGCGGTCCGAACAAAATGACATGGACGTGAAGAAAGTCCTTGACAGCGTGACGCTCCTCGGGCATCGTCGCGACATGCTCCCGAAATGGGCAAGCAGTCCGAGAGAACGCAAACGGCCGGGTCTTCGCCCGGCCATTGCGTTTTTTCCAGCCGCAGCCTGGAGGAGCGCTAATGCAGAATCTGGCTGAGGAACAGCTTGGTGCGTTCGCTCTTCGGCTGAGAGAAGAAAAGCTCGGGCGTGTTCTGTTCGACGATTTGTCCTTGATCCATGAAAATGACGCGATGGGCCACCTGCCGGGCGAAGCCCATCTCATGCGTGACGCAGAGCATGGTCATGCCACTTTTGGCGAGGTCCACCATCACTTCCAGAACCTCCTTGATCATCTCTGGGTCCAGCGCCGAAGTGGGCTCGTCGAACAGCATGATGCGCGGGCTCATGCACAGGGCTCGCGCAATCGCCACGCGCTGCTGCTGGCCGCCGGATAGCTGACCTGGATATTTCCGTGCCTGCTCTGGAATCTTGACGCGCTCGAGGAATTTCATCGCCAGCGCTTCCGCTTCGCCTTTGGGCATTTTTCTTACCCAGATGGGCGCCAGCGCACAGTTTTCGAGAACCGTAAGATGCGGGAACAAATTAAAATGCTGAAACACCATGCCGATCTCGCGCCTGATCTCGTCGATGCGCTTGAGGTCGTTGGTAAGCTCGATGCCGTCTACGACGATCTGGCCCTTTTGATGCTCCTCGAGACGGTTGATGCAGCGGATAAGGGTCGACTTGCCCGAGCCCGATGGCCCGCAGATCACGATCCTTTCGCCTTGAAAGACGGTGAGATTGATATCGCGCAGCACATGGAAATCGCCATACCATTTGTTCATGCCGATAATTTCGATGGCCACTTCATCGGATACGGCCGTCTTGACACGCGTGCTCGCCATGTTCGTTCCCTAGCGTCTGTAACCAGTCGCCAGCCGACGCTCCATGTACATGGAATAGCGCGACATGGCGAAGCAGAAGATGAAGAAGATGAAGGCCGCGCCCATATAGCCTGTCGGGGCGGTCATTGGAGACACCCATTTCTGATCGGCAAAACCGGCCTGAATGATTCCCAGGAGATCGAAAAGGCCGACGATGGAAACAAGGGTCGTATCCTTGAACAGGCCGATGAATGTGTTGACGATGCCGGGAATCACGATGCGCAGCGCCTGTGGCAGAACGATAAGCGCCATCATCTTCCAGTAAGGCAAGCCGAGGGCGCGCGCCGCTTCATATTGTCCTTTCGGAATGGCCTGGAGCCCGCCGCGCACCACTTCGGCCATATAGGCCGAGGAGAACAGCGCCACGCCCACGAGCGCGCGCAGCAGCTTGTCGAAATTGACCCCGCTCGGCAGGAACAGCGGCAGCATCACGGATGCCATGAACAACACGGTGATCAGCGGCACGCCGCGCACCATCTCGATGAAGGTGATCGAGAGGAGCCGAATGGCCGGCATGCTGGAGCGCCGCCCCAGGGCGAGAAGGATGCCGATGGGCAGCGACGCGACGATCCCCGTGATGGCGACGACAAGCGTGACCAGCAGTCCTCCCCACTGACCCGTCTCGACAACGGGCAGGCCGCGCGGCAGGCCCAGCGCCGCGATCAACAAGGCAAGAGCAACAGCTATGATGAGCCCGGTGACGAGCGGCCGCACTACATCCATCTGCCGCTTGAATCCTCGCCAGGCGGCGAAGCCGAGGATCAGAATCGTCGAAATGACATAATCCACCCAGAACCCCCAGGGCCTCAACGGCGGCTCCGATATGGCCGATGTGGCGCGCTCTATGCCATCCGAGACGGCGGAGAAGGGATAGGCAAGGGAGGAGAACAGCGTCGTGAAGACGGTCGATTCAGCAATGATGCCGAGAACGGAATCGAGAGCATAGCCGATAACCGCAATGATGGAGGCGACGAAGGCGAGGAGAGCGCCGCAAAGATCGACGATGAAGCCGACCGCCGCGTAGGGAAGCGGCGTGCCATAGAGAACGTAGAACGACAGGACGGGGAAGAGAACGAAGAACAGCACTGCATTCAGCTTCTTTCCCGGCGCGCGCGGGATGAGCAACGGAACGAGCAGCGCAACGAACATGACGAACACGATGTTCGGGCGCCATCGCATGGCAACCGGATAGAAGCCGTAAATCCATTGGCCGAACTTGGCCTTGGCATAGGCCCAGCAGGCGCCGAGCGGCTGTCCCTCGTTCAAGGGTGCGATGCAGCCTTCCCGGTTCTCCGCCGTGAACACGGCATCGAACGCCGCCCAGTTGATGAAGTCCCACAGCGTGTCGAATACCAGCAACAGAAAAAGGCCGGCAAGGAGCGCCACCCACCAGCTTGGCACGAGGTTCGTGAGCAGCCACCCATTGAGCCCGACATAGGTCGAGGGGGGCGGAAGGCTTGGCGCTTCTTCGTTGCGAACGAAGGACAGGTCCTTTGCTTGCGCCATCTAACGCTCCACCAGCCGCATGCGCGCGTTGTACCAGTTCATGAGCGCCGATGTGAAAAGGCTCAGCGACAGATAGACGATCATCCAAATGCTGATGACCTCGATCGCCTTGCCCGTCTGATTGAGAATTGTGCCTCCGACCGCGACAAGCTCGGGATAGCCGATGGCCACCGCCAGCGAGGAGTTCTTGGTGAGGTTCAAATATTGGCTCGTCAGGGGCGGAATGATGACGCGCAATGCCTGCGGAATGACGACCAGCCTGAGGGTGAGAGTCGGCTTGACGCCGAGCGCTGCGGCAGCCTCGGTCTGGCCATGGCTTACGGCAAGGATGCCCGCTCGCACGATTTCAGCGATGAAGGCGGAGGTATAGATCGACAGCGCCAGGAACAGAGCGATGAATTCAGGGATGACGACGAGGCCGCCCTGGAAATTGAACCCCCGAAGCTCGGGGTATTCGAACACGAAAGGCAGGCCCGTGAAAATCGCGGCAAGCAGCGGCAGGCCGACGATCAGCGCAATCGATACCCAGATGACGGGAAATTGCTCGCCGGTTTGCTCCTGGCGCCGCTTTGCCCATCGGCCAATGAGGAAAGCGGCGGCGATGCCGACGGCAAGGGCGATGGGCAAGGCGATGGCCTCCGCCTCGAAGATCGGCCATGGAATGATGAGGCCGCGATTGCTCAGATATCCACCCAACGGCACGACACTGAACACGTCGTCGAACAAGACGGCGGTCAGCCGCGAGGCGATGACGAAAGCAACGAAAAGTCCGACGACAGCCAGCACACGGTAGAAGCCATTGGGCGTCCTGCGGAAGACCTGAATGAATCCATAGACGCCAGCCGCCACGAGCGGCACGAAGATCAAGAAACCGCCAGCCGGCAGGGGAATGCCCAGCGCGATTGCCTCGCGCGGGCTCGGCAAAGGCTTGAGCACGGCTGCATACCAGATGAGGATCTGGAGCAGCAGCGGAACATTGCGCACGCATTCGACGAAGACGGTCGACACCCCGGAGATGACGAGATTCTTCGACAGCCGCATGATGCCGACGAGGAAACCGAGAAGGGTGGCGGCGAGGATGCCGCAGATCGCGATGATCAATGTGTTGACGAAGCCGACGAGCAGAGCGCGCCCGAAGGTCGACGTGTTTTGATAGAAGAGCGGCCGCTGGATGATATCGAAGCCGGCCGTCGAATTCAGGAAACTCCATCCGAAATTCTGGTTGAGTGCGCGAAGATTGTCGGTGGTGTTCTCGACGATCTCGTAACCGAGCCAGGCGAGAAGCGCCAAAAGCGCCGCCTGGACGATCAGGGACCTTGTCTTCGGGTCGTTGAACCAGGAAACTTTCGCCGCGGGCGTTTGATCAGCAACAGCGGTCATGCCCTATATCGCCCACCTCAATCCCTCGCCTTGTGTATGTTTGCCTCACTGCTTCTCGGGGCAGTTGTGCTCCTTAGTATAAAGACCCGGCTGCCTTCGCAAGAACCTTCAAGCTCTTGCCCTGGGGCAGCCGGGCGATGTCGACAGAAATTAGCGGACGGGCATTCCGTATTGCAGACCGCCCTTCGTCCACAATGCGTTCTTTCCGCGCTCGATCTTGAGCTGCGAACCGGCGCCCACATTGCGGTCGAAGGCCTCGCCATAGTTTCCGACAGCCTTGATGATGTTCACGACCCAGTCGTTGGCGAGGCCGATGCCGGTGCCGAAGTCGCCTTCGACGCCGAGCAGCCGCCTTATCTCCGGATTGGTCGAGGCTTTCATCTCCTCGACATTGGCCTGGGTGACGCCGAGCTCTTCAGCGTTCAGCAAGGCGTAATAGGTCCACTTGGCCACGTTGAACCATGCATCGTCGCCCTGGCGCACAACGGGCCCCAAAGGCTCCTTGGAGATGATTTCCGGAAGGACCACGTGATCGTTAGGGTTTGCCATTTTGAGCTTGTCGGCGTAGAGGCCGGACTGGTCGGTCGTGAAGGCGTCGCAGCGGCCCTCGTCATAGGCCTTGATCACCTCTTCGTTCTTTTCCATCGCCACGACCTGATAGGTCATGTTGTTGGCGCGGAAGTAGTCCGCAAGATTGAGCTCGGTCGTCGTGCCGGTCTGCGTGCACACGGTGGCGCCGTTGAGTTTCAGGGCACTATCCACGCCGAGCGACGTCTTGGCCATGAAGCCCTGGCCGTCATAATACATGACGCCTACGAACTTCAGACCGAGCGACGTATCGCGGCTCATCGTCCAGGTCGTATTGCGCGACAATATGTCGACTTCGCCCGAGGCGAGAGCGGCAAAACGGTCCTTGGCCGAAAGCGGCGTAAACTTGACCTTCTGGCCATCATTGAAGATTGCTGCCGCCACCGCGCGACAGAAATCAACGTCAAGTCCCGTCCAGTTGTTCTGTTCATCAGGGTTCGAAAAGCCGATCAGCCCCTGGCTCACACCGCACTGGATAAAGCCTTTGGCTTTGACATCTTCGAGTGTCGCAGCCGATGCCGCCGAAGCAGCAGTGAACCCGACGGCCGCGCCAAACGCATAAGAAAGCAGTTTACGTTTCATCTTCCTACCTTTTGAATGAAGAGTTGCTGCCGCTGCATCACCTGCGATGGTGGTGGCTTCGCACCGGCCGACATCAACTGAGTCTGAATCACTCCCTGTGAGCGCAAAACATGCGCGCCCAAACTCATCCGACCTCAAATCTCGGTTGCGGTCAACGGAAAACGAAAGCACAGAACGTCCCTTCCGGCAGATTGTCGCTTCGTGCTAACCACGCATTTCCTTGTATTAATTTCAGTTTCCATACAATAACGCTCGCACCCATGACAAAGATCGCTGATCCGAAAAAATTCCGCGCGGAAACCCAGCTGGTAACGGCGGGTCGGGAGTATTCCGAGCACGGAATTGTCAACCCGCCCGTTTACCATGCCTCGACCATATTGTTCCCGACCGTAGAGGCCCTGAAGTCGGGGGCGCAGCCTTACGTATACGGCCGTCGCGGCACGCCGACGTCGCGCGCGCTGGAAACGGCGATAGCGAGGCTCGAGGGCGGCCACGACAGCAGGGTCTGCTCCTCGGGCCTCTCGGCTGTCGCGACAACGCTCCTGGCGTTTCTCAGACCGGGAGATCACATGCTGATGACAGATGCCGTTTACGGGCCAGTCAGGCATTTCTGCGGCACGATTCTCAAGAACCATGGCGTCGAGATTGATCATTACGATCCGCTCATCGGCGCGAATATCCAAGGACTGCTGCGGAAAAACACCCGCGTTGTCTACGCCGAGAGCCCGGGTTCGCAAACCATGGAAGTGCAAGATACGCGCGCCATCGCCGCGGCGGCGCGAAAACACGGGGCCTTGATGATCATCGACAATACCTGGAGCGCCGGCTATTTCTTCAAAGCCTTCGAGCACGGCTGCGACATATCGATCACGTCCGCGTCAAAATATGTCGGCGGGCATTCGGACATCATGCTGGGGGCCATTACCTGTTCGGGCGAAACATGGCCGCAACTCAAGGAAGCCTTCGGCACCCTCGGCCAATATGCGGGCCCCGACGACATGTACCTGGCATTGCGCGGCCTGCATACTCTCGACGTGCGGCTCGAGCGGCACATGAAGAACGCCCTCACCATCGCCGAATGGCTGCGCGGGCGGCCCGAGGTAAAGGAAGTGCTGCATCCCGGCCTGGCCGGCTGTCGCGGTCATGAGTTGTGGAAGCGCGATTTCACCGGGGCGTCCGGGCTGTTCTCCATTCTGCTCAATACGCGTTCGCAAGAAGCCGTGGCCGCGATGCTCAACGGCCTGGAGCTGTTCGGCATGGGCTATTCCTGGGGCGGATTCGAAAGCTTGATCACGCCGCTCGATGTGCGATGGCGCTCGAGCTGGCACGATGATTCACTGGGCCTGCGCCTTCATATCGGCTTGGAGCATCCCGACGACCTCAAGGCCGATCTCGCCTCCGGTTTTGCCCGATTGAATGCGGCTGTCTGACGAGGGCCGGCGTCAACTCTTGATCTTCTTCCGGCAGAGGCCATTTGATGGACGAGAATTTCCGGAGCTATGCAATGCATCGATTCATCGTGACTCTTGCCATCCTTCTCTTCGCGGCAGCAGGCGCCGCCCCTGCCCTTTCGCAGGCATCGGACGACCCCGAACTGATTTTCAAGAAAACGACGGTGTTCCGCTTCTTTTCGCCCGATGCGAAGCTTGCGACCTACGCGATCGACGATCCCGATGTCGAAGGCGTCTCGTGCCATTTCACAGTGCCGGAGATCGGCGGCTGGGCGGGATGGGCGGGTTTCGCCGAAGAGCGCTCGGAGATCTCGATCGCGTGCCGCCAGACCGGGCCTGTCGTCTTCAAGACCAAATTCGAGCAAGGGCATGAGATCTACCGCCAACGGCGCTCGCTCTTCTTCAAGAAGATGCAGATCGTGCGCGGATGCGATTCGAAGCGCAACGTGCTGGTCTACCTCGTCTACACGGACAAGCTCATCGAAGGCAGTCCCGAGAACTCCACCTCTGCCGTCCCCATC
>DATBMX010000127.1:0-8594 GCA_036554625.1 Aestuariivirgaceae bacterium | reverse complement strand
GCCTGCGACGAAGCGGGAGTTTGGATATTCATAGACCTCCGTGGGTGTGCCGATCTGGCGAATGACGCCCTTGTCCATGACGGCGATTCGGCTTGCCAGCGTCATCGCCTCCTCCTGGTCGTGAGTCACGACGATGAAGGTGACACCCGTCTTGTCCTGTATGTTCATAAGCTCGAATTGCGTGCGCTCGCGCAGCTTCTTGTCAAGAGCAGCCAAAGGCTCGTCGCGGAGCAGCAGCTTGGGCCGCTTGGCGAGCGCGCGCGCAAGGGCAACGCGCTGGCGCTGCCCGCCGGAGAGCTGGTGAGGCTTGCGCTTGGCCAGGGGAGTCATTTGCACGAGGTCGAGCATGGCCCTGACGCGGTCGGCGCGTTCGGCGCGGCGCATATTCTCGTGCTTGAGCCCGTAACCGACATTCGCCTCGACCGTCATGTGAGGGAAGAGCGCGTAGGACTGGAACATCATGTTGACGGGCCGCTCGTAGGGAGCCATGTCGGTCATGTCGTCGCCATCGATGAAGATGCGGCCGCGGCTCGGCGTTTCGAAGCCTGCGAGCATGCGCAAGAGCGTGGTCTTGCCGCAGCCAGAGCCCCCGAGCAATGCAAAGAGCTCACCCTTGCCGATATCGAGACTAACATCGCGGACAGCAATGAAGCCGCCGAAGCTCTTGCTCACGCAGTCGAGCTTGATGAAGGGTGTTCGCGAGTCGCTTGGCATTGCGTTTCGACGTCTATTCTGTAGTCATTCGCGGGCTCGACCCGTGAATCTGCATGTGACGGGCATTGAGGCAGATGGCCGGGTCAAGCCCGGCCATGACGCTGTTGGATGCTTCACGCGCCCGTCTTGATCCTGTTCCAAGCGCGGGTGCGAGCGCGTTCTCCCTTCTGCGACAAGGTTGCGGCGAGAAACAGCCGCTGCTTGATCTCGGCTGTCGGAAACACAGCGGGATCTTCGAGAACTTCTTTCTTGGTCACTGCAATCGCCGCCTTGTTCGCATGCGCGTAGTTGGTGAAATGCGTGCAGGCGGCGATCACTTCGGGCTCCATCATGAAGTTCATGAATCGGTGCGCTCCCTCGGGATTGGGAGAATCGACAGGGATGACGAAGACGTCGAACCAAGCGGGGCTGCCCGTCTTGGGCACATTGTAGGCGAGATTGAGTTTTGCACCGGCTTCCTCAGCGCGCGTCGTCGCCGTGGCGTAGTCTCCGGACCATGTCATTGAAACGCACAGCTCCTTGTTGGGCAGCGCGTTGAGATAATTGGCGGCATCGAAAGTCTTTATATACGGGCGAATGGGCTTAAAAGCTTCGACCACAGCTTCGAAGTCGGCAGGATCCTCGGAATTGGGATTCCTGCCGAGGTAAGCCAGCGTCATGGTCATGACATCCTCGGGGGACTCGAGAATGTTCACGCCGCAGGAAGCAAGCTTCTCCATGTATTTTGGATTCAGGACCAGCTCCATGCTGTCGATCGGCGCATCACCGCCCAGAACCTCCTTTACCATGTCGAGATTGACGGTGATTCCAGTCGTGCCCCACATATAGGGCATTGTGTGTTCATTGCCGGGATCGCGGTCGGCCAAGACCTTCAAGACAGCCTCATCGAGATTCTTCCAGTTGGGGAGCTTCGACTTGTCGAGCTTCATGAAGGCGCCCGCGGGAATGAACCTCGGCAGGCTGGTGCTCGCGATGTCGATGACGTCATAACCGGTCGAGCCGGCCATGACCTTGGCTTCGGCCGTCTCGGCGGCGTCATAGGTGTCGTAGATGACCTTGAGGCCAGTCGCCTTCTCGAAATCGGCGATGGTCGTCTCGCCAATGTAATCAACCCAATTGTAGACCCTCACCTCTCCCGCGGCGGCAGATGCGCGGCGCGCGACATAGGGAGAAGCCAGGACGGCGGCGCCGGCCTTGAGAAGATTGCGTCTCGTCAGTTTCATGATGCTCACTCCTAAACGTTCCTCATTAGTTTGCCCATCAACCCGCTATAGTCGCATCCAGGCCCCTCTTCAGCAGGCTGTTCGCGATGATCAGCCGCTGGATTTCGCTCGTTCCTTCCCAAATGCGATCGACGCGAAGCTCGCGCAGAAACCGCTCGGCAGGATTCTCGCGCATATAGCCGCGCCCGCCGAAGACCTGCACGGCGCGATCGGCGATGCGCCAAGCCATCTCCGATGCGAAGAGTTTGACGATGGAGCAGCGGGCGTGAAGCGTCTTCACATCCTGCCGGCGATCATGGGCGTGGGCCGCCTCATAGGTCATGAGACGGGCGGCGTGAAGCTCGACCACGCTGTCGGCCAGCATAGCTTGAACGAGCTGAAAACTGGAAATCGGCGCGCCTCCCACCATGCGCGACCTGGCAAAGGAAGTCGCCTCCTCGATCAGGCGTGCCGCCGCGCCGCAGCAGCGGGCGGCAATCATCAGCCTCTCGCGGCGGAACCAGCCATGCATGAAACCCATGCCATCGCCCTCGCTGCCGATGCGATTGGCGGCCGATACCCTGACATTTTCGAAGCGGATGATGGGATGATGATGGTTGTATGTGTGAGAATAGGCTGGCGTGCGCAGAAAGCGGATGCCTGGAGCATCTCTCGGGATGAAGAACAGGCAGTGGGCGCCGCGATTCGACCCTGTGGCGATCCTCGCCTGGATGATGATGGTGTCGGCCAGATTGGCGCTCGTGACATGCCATTTCTCGCCATTGAGGAAGTAATCATCGCCGCGCCGTTCGGCGGTCGCCGCAATAGCGGAAGGGTCCGACCCCGACTCGGCCTCGGTTATGGCGTAGCAAATATGACGATCCCCCCGGATCATGGGATAAACTAGGCGCTCCAGCTGCTCCCTCGTCAAGGCCTCAAACATCCAGGATTGGGCTTCGGGATAGCACCAGCCGAGGGCATTGGTGACGCGACCCAGTTGTTCGGCAATCGCGACCTGGGTGAGCACGGTGAGTTCGAGCCCGCCGTGGGACTTCGGCACGTCGGCGAGGGACAGGCCCATCCCGATGGCAAGACGCTCGTGACGCCTTGCCACATCGTCGGGGATGCGCCCCTCATTCATCTCGGCCTCGAGCTCGAACGGCTGCAATTCCGTTTCGACAAAGACCTTCACCTTGTCGCGCCAGGCCAGCGCCTCCTCCGTGAGGGCAAAACTCATACTATGACGGCTCCGGAAGCGGTGAAATGGCGCGGGAAGAATGCGCTGAGCGCGGCCCGCACGGTGGCAAGCGCCTCGTCCAGCGTATAGGGCTCGGCCATGGTCATGAGGTCGAGCCAAAGACCTTCAAGAAGGGCATCCAGCGCGCGGGCTATGCGGGTCGGCTCGTACGGATAGCCGCCGTCGCGAATGATGGTTGCGCAGAGATCGAGTGTAAGGGCCGAATATTCGGCATCGTTGGAAGAGCAATGCTCCTGATATGTGGGACGGCTCTGGCCCTCGGCCCAGAATGCGCACCAGGCCGCCAGCAGGCGCGGCGTGCAGATCCGTTCGTTGAAGTCCGCAGCCAGCAAGGCCGAAAGCTTGTGGGCGGGCGTTGGACCCGCGTCGCCCAAGGCTCTTTGCCAATTGGAGCGATAATCCTCGGCCAGGGATTTCAAAGTGGCGACCAGCAGCTTCTCCTTGGACTCGAAGTGGAAAATGACCATGCCCACGGAGAGGCCGGCGGCCTTGGCCACGTCGGCGAGGGTCAGCTCGGCATAACCCTTCCTAGCGAGGGCATCGATCGTGGCCTCGATCAGCTGCTGGCGGCGTACCTCTTTCGACGCCTTGCGCGCATGGCCGTGGTGATCAGCGAAAACTGCAGCGCACATATGGTCCTTCGAACCGTCCCGCCAATATACTGAATGAGGGTTCAGTCAAAAGCAATGGCTGGAACGGTGAGAAGGCCCGGTACGTGATCCTGACGAGCCTAGAAGGGATAGAGCGGGTCCCCGCAAAACCTTCTCTGCCAGGGATAGGGCACGCCGATGCTGCAGCGTGAATGCCGAAAGCGGCGCGGGACAATGGTGACGACGGTAATCTCATTGAGAACATTCACCGCGGGAGCCTCTCCCGTCTCCGAGCCCGCCGCAACGTCGGTCGAGACGGTCACTACCGTCACGCCATCAGCCGGACCGAAGACGACGATTCCTTCCGTGGCGTTTCCGGCTCGCAGGGGTGCAGAGAGCACGGCGAGCGCGGCAAAAGCAAAGATGATGACGGCGGCAGGTCTCGGCATGCGACGCTCTCCTTCTCGATGAGCCGTACGAACGCCACGATAGGAGCGACTCGCAAGGCGTTCAACGAGATTGCGTCTTAACCGCCGCTTCCGGTAAACGCGATTAACGAGCGCACATGGAGTTCGATCCCCTGTTCCTGATCTGCGCCGCTCTGGCGGCGGTTTTCATCGGACTGTCGAAAGGCGGCGTACCGATGATCGGCATGCTGGGCGTTCCCGTTCTGGCGCTCATCATCTCGCCCTTGCGCGCCGCCGCATTGCTCCTGCCCATCTATGTCGTGACCGACATGTTCGGGCTGTGGGCCTATCGGCGAGAATTCAGCCGGCGAAATCTCGCCATTCTGGTTCCGGCGGGGGTGGCCGGCATCGGCTTCGGCTGGGCAACGGCGACAATGGTATCGGAGGCATTCGTCACGCTGCTGGTGGGCGCGATCGGCCTTGCCTATTGTTTCGATCTTTGGCGCAAGCGGAAGCGCAATCTCCCGCCGCGGCCGGCGGATGTGCCGCGCGGATTGATGTGGGGGGCGCTTACAGGCTTCACAAGCTTCGTTTCGCATGCGGGCGCCCCGCCCTATCAAATGTATGTCATGCCGCAGCGACTGTCGAAGCTCGTCTTCGCCGGGACGTCGACGATCCTGTTCGCCATCATCAATATCGTGAAGCTCCTGCCCTATTGGGCGCTTGGGCAGCTCAGCCTCGACAATCTGCAAACGGCGGCGCTGCTGTTTCCGGTCGGCATTGCCGCGACCTTGATCGGCGTGCGAATCGTGAGGGTCGTTTCCGAGGAGCTTTTTTTCCGTCTGGTGACGGCGGGGCTCTTCCTGGTCTCGGCGAAGCTCAGCATCGACGGTGTGATGCGCCTTCTCGGCTCGAGCGTCGCCGGCCAATAGCGTTTGACCGCCGGGATGCTAAGGTAATTTCATGGCTGGCATTTTCGTTCTCGTTCTCGCGGCAGTGCTGATCTGGCTGTTCGCCGAATCGAAGACCACGCGCATCGTGGGGATCGGCATCATCGGCGTCATCGCCGTGCTGGCGGCCGCCTATCTCTTTTGGCGGGACCAGCAAAGCAGTATCGAGCGCCCGCCGCGCGAGATGGCGACGCCTGCGCCGCCCGGCAATCCCGGCCGTGTGAGGGAGGCTCTCACCGTGTTGAGGCCCGCCGATGTTGGGCTTTTCCGCATCAACCTGGAGAGCGGCGTCGAAACCTATTTCGGAATCGACGGCAAGCAACATGAGCGGCCCAATCTCAGGTCATGGACGCTTTCCGGCGAGGTGAAGAATCTGTCACAGGCCTATGCCGTGAAGGACATCATCCTCTCCGTGCGGCTCTACAGCTGCCCGACCTATTACACCACGCCGGTGAACGAGGTGAAGTATGAGGATCTGTCGCTGATCTGCAGCAGGATCGGTGAGCGCAGCCTCGGTCTCTACAACCTTGCGCTCGCCCCGCAGCAGGCGAAGGCATTCTCCCAGCCGTTCACCTTTCTCAACCAAGGCAATGCGGTTAACTGGCGATACTGGGTGGAGGTGAGCCGGGTGGTGGCCGCGATCTAGCTTCATAGAACGATCATCAAAGCGAACCATAAAGCTGCGACGAGCCGGGCCATGGAGGCGTAGGCAGGCGGCCCCTCGTAGGCCCCAGCGCTGCGCCACACGGACATGAGGGCCAAGACGTTGTAAGGGAGAGGCAGGAAGTGGATGGCCACCGCCAGGGCCGAGGGGAGACCCGCAGCAAGCCCCGCGAACATGAGGCCCGTGGCAATCAGATTGACGAGCGAACCATAAACGATCGTCACCGACCAGAAGGCCTGTCCAAGGGAAGCTTTGCCCCGCCACAGGGCAAGGATACGCTCCAGCATAAGGTTCCCGCCGGCGAGATTACAAAAAATCAATGGTCGATCATAGGTTTAGGCGCGACTGCCCCGGAACGTGAAGGCATTGAGGGACGTTGACGGGCGACGCAACCGTACATCAAGGAGTCATGATCATGGAACTCAAACATAGCTTGTGGACGGCTGCCGTGGCCGTTCCTCTTCTGCTCGGCGGCGTGGGGCCGGCTGCCGCCGATATGGACGTGGGCTTCGGCGTGGGCATCGGGCACCCCTATTACGGAAGCCCCTATTATGATCGCTATTACGGCGATCCCTTCTGGGGACCGCGCTACGGGTATGGATTCGGCAGCCCGTATTATGGCCTGGGCGATCCTTATGACGACGACGTCTTTGTCGGAGCGACGGTCGTTCCCGAGGACGATGACGAGATGGATGACGATATGGAAGTCATCGAGCCAGCGGCGGCGGAACCGGCCGCTCCCTGCGTGAAAACGAATGTGAAGAACCTCAAGAACGCCTGCCCGCAGTAACGGGCGAGAGGCCAGGCAGGACCCCCAGGCGCAGCGGCCTGGGGGTTCGTTTGTTTGCTCTTGCGTGCCGGAACCAAGTGAGGCCGGCGCAATTGATCGGGATATCGGAGAGGATCGACCAATGACCCAACAAGCGAGAGAGGTTTTGATCGTCGGCTTGCGCAACGCGCATGCGGTGGAGAGCCAGGCGATGGAGTTGCTCGAGCGCCAGGCGAGCGCGCTCGATGACTATCCTCAGATTCAGTCACGCGTGCAGCGGCACCTCGGCGAAACGGAACAACAGATGGAGCGGCTCGAGCAGGCGCTCGAATCGCTCAACGAGGATGCTTCGGTC
This sequence comes from Aestuariivirgaceae bacterium, assembly GCA_036554625.1. Classification (GTDB taxonomy): domain Bacteria; phylum Pseudomonadota; class Alphaproteobacteria; order Rhizobiales; family Aestuariivirgaceae; genus DATBLQ01. Next base: position 1,685 of record DATBMX010000127.1, on the reverse strand, counting down.
GTCAAAGATACGGCGCTTTCAGCGCTTGGAAACTTCATGGCGTTGGCCAATACGATGGCAGATGACGCCATCCTCAAGAACAGCTTCGCCGGCTATTCCTTCGAGCATTATGAGATTGCCGCCTATGAGTCGCTCATTGAGCTTGCCCGGCTTGCGGGAGCGCGCGAGATCGTGCCGCTCCTCGAGGAAAGCCTGCGCGAGGAAGAGGCGATGGCGGAGTTCCTGAGGAGCAGTCTGTCGGAGGTGACGCAGGAATATGTCGAACGGCGGCAGCGAAAGGACCGCGCGGCCTAGTGAACGCGAGCAAGCCACAGGATTCGGAACAGCCAACCGAATCGGTCGTCGACTATATTATTCACCAATATGGCCTGACGCGCGAGGAAGCCCGCGACGTGGTGCGCCAGTGCGCGGGCGACCCAAGCAGGATCGATGCCGAGGCGGGACGACTGCGGGCGCAGAAAAAATCCTGAGTCGTTCCCTACTCAATGAGGTGCACGATCTCGTGCGCTTCCGGCAGGTCGGGTAGCGATTATTAGATTTTTCCTTGGCAGGGATTGCGCGCCTGCCGCGACAGTCAATCTCTTAGAGCTTGTCCAACCGTCGCGCGGCCGGCTCAGAGGGCTGCACGCCAACCCGATGATTGAAGACCAGCTCACCGCCCTTCCAGCCCGTGAAAAACAGCAGCAAGACGACCAGCGCCGATATCAAAAGCCCCCATGGGAGAATCGCCTCTTCGTGTCCTTGCGCCAGCCGAATCCAAAGGCTGATCAAAGAAAGCAGCAAGACCGTAACGTTGCCGATCATGTGCTCCCATGCTGTGCGTAGCTGACGGATTCTGGCATTGCCGAAGAAGTCGGTGAAGCCGGCCAGGGCAGCGACAGCCGTCATGACGGTCCCGGCGAGCACTGACCAGAATGCCGCCTCGGCCCAGAACGGAGACATGGTTATCCAGAATATGAAGTCGCAGGCAAAGCCGGCGCTCAAGAGACCGATCGGAAATGGGATCAGCATCGGGTGAATGGGATGTGTGCCGATCTTTGCCGTCGTCGCAACACCTTCCAAGTCCTTTTCCATGGCTTAAACCCTTTCTCAAGGCAACGGGGTTGGCAGCCTCGAGGGTTGCTCATCTCGTGCCTTCTTGAGGACTCTCTGCTGGCAAGACGGACAATATCAAGGCTGCAATGATTTGCCCAGCATCCAGCCCTGCCTCATTCGGCGAGGACATCAGCAGAGCCGGAAGCGACTGGACGCTCGGCGAGCGTTGCTCCAGCCAGCAGCAGTCCGATGGCAATCAGCCAGCTGCCCAGTATGGGCATTGCAATTCTCGATGCAGCAGCTGGGAGCATCGGCCAGAGCAGCGCAGCAAGAGCGATCAGCCAGCTGCCAGTCTGAGCGCCACCCACGATGTAGGCTACCCAGTTGGCATCTTGTGGGGCATCGAAGCTGATCGTCATGCCGATGGACAAGCCAAGAGGCACAGCCAGGACCGGCGTCATCCAGAGCCTCAGCGATTCAGGAACGGTCAACATTGCGCCCGATGCGATCAAGCTCAGCGAACCAATGATGGGAAGAAGGGCGGATCTCGCAATCAATCCCGCACAAAAGGTTGCAGTAAACAGCGCACATGTGCTGGCGGCCAAGATCGGCCTCAGACGTGCGAGCGCCACTCCCAAGGCGAGCGCCGG
>DATBMX010000046.1:0-4397 GCA_036554625.1 Aestuariivirgaceae bacterium | reverse complement strand
GGTTGCCACGCCTGAGGCCATGCCTGCGAACGAGCGGGATGCTGCCATCCGGTCGATGGTCGAGGGCCTGGCAAACCGGCTGGAGAGTTCACCGCGCGACGTCGAGGGCTGGACCCTCCTGATGCGCTCGCGGGTTGTGCTTGGCGAGAGGGCGGGCGCGGCGACAACCTTCCGCAAGGCGCTCGAGGTGTTCAAGGACGACACGGCAGCATCGGGCACAATTACCGCTGCTGCGACTGAGCTTGGCCTGAAGGCTGAATGATTGTTGTGAATTTGCCGCGAGACGGGAGTAACACCATGACACCAGTGAAATCCGGCCAAAGGCCGAAACGGTGGTCGACCGTCTTGTCGCTGCCCATCCTCGCGTTGGCGCTCACCTCGACTTCGCCGAGCTACGGCTTCGACTTTTGGAATAGGAGCAAATCAGAAAAATGCCCGAGCGGCACCGCCTGGAGCAAGCAAGAGCGGAAATGCGTGGCGCAAAAATCGGGACTGCTGTCAGACGAGGACTTGGCGCGAGCGGGCCGGCAGCTGGCGATGGACGGCCACTACCACGATGCCATCAAAGTTTTGCAATTGGCGGCGAATGAGAACGATCCCGCCGTCTTGACCTATCTCGGCTATAGCCATCGCAAGCTCGGCAATATCGACCTCGGCATTTCGCTCTACAAAAAGGCCTTGGACATCGATCCCGACAACGTCGATACGCGCGAATATCTCGGCGAGGGATATGTCAGCAAGGGCGCGCTCGACCTGGCTTGGCTCGAGCTCGTGGAAATCGAGAAACGCTGCGGCACGACTTGCGTGGAATATCAGGCTCTCGAGAAAGCCATGCGGTCAGGACGTTCGGAATATTAGCGCATCGCCTGGCGAAGGCAGGATCTCGCGCGCGAAGCCGTGCTCACTCGGCCTGGATCAGGTCGCCTAACAGGAGGTAGGCGTCGTCGGACACACCAGGCATTTTAACGAGGCGGTAGAAATCCTGGTGACATCAAGCCTTGCCGGAGCATGCGCCGCCTTTCAAGAATGCCGATTCCGCGCCTTTTAGGCGGAAGAAACTCTTCGTCTGACGGAAGTTCGACATAGGCCTTTGGCGTTCGATCGGGTGGCAGTTTCGAAATAGACCGATCCTTCGAACGCTTCTTTGCATTCTTTGTCGCGTTAGGTTTGGCAGCCTCAACCTGAGGGGTATCACTCGCCGGGTTTGTGACTGCAACACGCGCCTCGTCAACTCCGGTAGGCTCCATCCGACTCGCATGAATCCACCCGTGTTTGCCCGAATTCGGATCAATAAACTGAACCCAGTCGGACTCGCGTGCGGTGACCTGCAGCTCGGCCCCAGCTGCGGCCGTGCCGATGATTTGAGCAGAGAAGGACGGCCCGCTGCGTATGCCCGCGGCCGACACGAGTCTTAGGGTGGTCTGCTGGGCCATTGAAGGTGATGAAGACGGGGGCCGAGTGGTCTCAGCTAATGTCGGTAATTGCTCAGAAGATTGTTGCTCTAGGGCTGGAGGCTTCGGCTGAGTTGAAAGATCAAGCTCTGATCTGGGGCCTTGGACCACATGGCGTGTTGCGGGATTAGGTATAGGTGGAGGCGCTGTTTGCACGCTGTTTGAGCCAATCTCAGCCACCTTTGGCGGGCCCATAGAAGATGGTTCGTCCGGCGATATAGCGTGGGGATGGCGGGTAGCTTCCGAAAGTCTTACCTCCGTTCTCGGCTCTGGGACCGAGGGTGCTGCCGCAACTTCTGGCTTTTTCGGGTTCGTAAGGGGTGCGGTGTTCGAGCCAATCTCTTGGTCTTCTCCGACAAGGTTGACGGCTCTCGTAAAAATCAAGGTGCCAACCAGATATAGCACCGCGCCTGTCAGCCAAAGCGTTGTCAACAAGTGCTTCATCCCGAAAAATTTTCCTTCAGCAGTGAAATTATCGCGCCCATCGTGGGTTGACGGCTCGGACATTTGGGCGCTGCTTTCGCGCTTGGCCTCCAATTCGGCGAGGTGGTGAAACCAAGCTGCCTTCTTGGCAAACTCCGCTCGACGGTCCGCCGAGACTAATTCGTCCTCAGCCGCCTTGTCGTAGGAGGTGGCAATTGATGCGTAGTTCTCTGCCGTGAGCGGCATCGGCAGAATCCAATCTAACCTTGCTTAGGGAGGGAACGTTGCCTTCTCAGTAGAGTTCCCTACTCAGCGTTTTTCAGGAGTTCCAAATGCGGCTCAGAACGCTAGTTTTCTATTCCATCTTCCTCAGCCTGACCGCATGTCCACTGACAGGGGCTATGGCCGCTTGGCAATCGGAGCATGATCCCGAGATGGGCTTTAGATTCTCCTATCCCAGTGAACTGTTCCAACGGACCGAAGGCGATGGGAAGCCCGGTTTCCACTACTTTGCATCCCCGGATTCCGAGGCCAAATTCCTCGCGGGCGGTTGGGACAATGCGGCGGGTCAGTCGCCCGCGAGCCTTAAGCGCTGGATGATTGAGAATGTCGGTGGCTATGACGAGTTGACCTATCGCCCTCGTGGGCGATCGTGGTTCGTGCTGAGTGGTTACCGGGGCGACACAATCTACTATGAGAAGGTCATGTTTTCTTGCCGCGACAGATTGGTAAATGTCTTTGCGATCACGTATCCGACTAGTCAGCGCAAACTCTATGACTCTGTGGTTGAGCGCATGGAGGACGTTTTCAAAACAGGTTCTCGTTGTCCCAGTTAGTAATTGCCGGATTTGTGGTCCATGCTCCGCTCCCGATCAGGCAGCTCGCAATATTAGCGCCGCGAGCGGCGCGACGGGTTGCCCGCTGCCGTGCTTACGTGCAATACAATCCGGCGATGACCCACGTCGAGCCCGAGGAACATGGCGATGAATGACGTCGTCGCACGCAAGTTCGACCTGACGCCGCCGAGCGAAGACGAGTTGCGGGACTTGGTTGCCGATCTCAGCGAGGACGAACGGGAGGTGCTGCTCGAGCACGGAACCGAAGCTGCCTTCTGCGGCGTGTTCCTCGACGAGAAACGGAAGGGCGTGTACAGCTGCCGTCTGTGCGGATTGCCGCTGTTCAAGGCGAGCACCAAGTTCGAAAGCGGAACCGGCTGGCCGAGCTTCACCAGTCCCTTTGCAGAAGACCATTTGCGTTCCATTCGCGACACCAGCTACGGGATGATCCGCACGGAGATCGTTTGCACCCGTTGCGGCGCGCACCAGGGGCATGTTTTTCCCGACGGCCCGCCGCCAACCGGCGAGCGATACTGCATCAATTCCATTTCGCTGGAATTCACGCCGAATGGCGAGGCGCTTCCGGACAAGCTTGGCCGCGGCGCGCCCGAGGGCGAGGTCTGGGAGAGCTGACGTAAGCTAGTGCCCTATCCTTTTGCCGCCAAGAGCCGCCTCTTTGTATCCCGGCGTTGCCAACAAGGGGCGAAGCTCTTTGAGCGCCCACACTTCAGCCTCGGTGAGATCAGGATGCCAAAGCTGGATCAGCAGGACGACGCGTTCGCGATCGCTTTTGTTCCAGACTTCATGTTCGAACGAGTCGTCAAACACCAAGCACTTGCCGTCCTGCCAGCTCACGACATTCGAACCGACTCTCAAGGCGGAATCGGGCGTGACAGTCAGTCCCAGGTGACAGGTCAGACGTGTATTCACGGCTCCACAGTGCGGGTCAATGTGGGCCTGCTTTCCCAGCACCGAAAAGAACACCTGGTTGCTGGGTCCTGATGGGAGGCAGCTCTTGAGGATCGCGGACGTTTTCGGACAAAGACGCTGCGCCTCCGGTTGCTCCTCGCCCAGCAAGTAGAAATATTTCACGCGCCAGCTGGTTTCATCATCGCTCTGCGGATGCGGCCTGAGTTCGACGCTCCTCGTCATATTGTCGTACTCGGCCTTGATTTGCGGATAGGCCTCCTCAAGCAGGGCAGTCCAAGCAATTTCCGATGGCTGCCACAGCGGTCGGGCTCGAAGACCCGGAAAATATCCCGTGGCAGGATTCTGCAACGGATCGGCGCGCGGAATGAGCGTCTTGTCGTAATGGCTGCGCAGGAAGAGGTGCACACGCGACAAGCTGCCGGCCGGAATGCGCTCTCGCGCAGCGCGGCGGAGCAACTCTGTCCACAGGCCGTGGTATTTCCGCGCGCGAGCGCGCCTTTGAACTGCCCGCTGCATACCTTGAGGTAGATATGACAGCAGCGACATCAGATGACCCCGTGCCTGAAAGGGGAATCGGGCTTGCGTGCCGATTGAATTGGTTGCGGGGGCTCGCACCCGCCACTATTTGCTCTTTCGTGCAGAAGGGCTACCAATGGGCCGTCCTATTTGTCAATGATTGAGCTGCCCAAAACCCTAGCCCAAGCAGAGAAGTTTGCGCCGCTGGCGTTGTCAGGTCTTCAGGGGCCTTAGGTCGCCT
>DATBMX010000015.1:0-9533 GCA_036554625.1 Aestuariivirgaceae bacterium | reverse complement strand
GGGCTGGTCCGGCAGATTGTACTGCTGGAGGAGAGTCCTCGCGAGATGATTGACCTTCGAAATGCACGCCCTGCTCGATCGTGAGGCTCTGATGGTAAAGGTCGCCCTCGACGTAACACCCGCCGCAGAGAACAATATCCGACGCGTGGACCGTACCGATGAGGCGACCGTGAATTGCGACTTTTTCAGCAATCACATCGCCCTCGACATGAGACGTCTCACCAAGCACGAGTGAGTGACAACGGATGGTACCTTCGACGCGGCCATTGATGTGCAGGTTGCCCTTCGACGTTAGGCGTCCGGCGATAGTGAGTGCCTCATTGAGCGTTGAGGTCGTCGGATCGTGGGCTTGAGATTGCGTGGGTTGCGCAACCCTCCAAATATCTCGCTTCTCACCCCCTCTCGCAGCTTCAGCGTTCATCTCAGGTGCCTCGCTCACCCTTTCCGTTTGATCTCAATTAAGCTTGACGGTCAGTCCAATCTGTCCTGCGATGGTGTCGAAGTCCTCATTGTGATCGGCACGGAACGCTGCATAGGCTTGAGTGTAGTCACCAACGTCGAAATCTAAGCCAACACGGCCGAATAGCGTGGTGTCGCCTTCCTCGAAGGAAAAATTGACCCCTTCGACTTGTATCTCGTTGTCGTAATCAAAGCGCTCGTCCACCCCTCCCTGCACAAACGGACGGAAAACTGTTTGCCCGCGTTGCCATGCCGTAAAAAGGCGGACCGACAGCGCCCCGGACGAGGTCTCAAGTTTGCCATCGCGATACTGGATGTTGGCCGAGTCTGTGAAGTCATCGGCGCGGCAGATTAGATAATTCAGGCTGCCCCTGAAGTCGATCTTTGCGACCGCTCCGACAGGAACAACGATGCCGCCAATTAGAGAGGAGGCAAATCCCCCCGTATCGAAGTTGCTGCGCGCGTTGAGAATAGAATCGTGAACGGATGCGCTGCCGAATTCTCCCGAGGCCAGCACGAGACCGTAAAGTCTGCCATTCGTCAAAAGCGTGTATGCCCCACCGGAGCCACTGTCGACATTCCCATCGCCTGCATTTCTAAAGCCGAAATCGCGGAGCACAGCATCTGGCTCAAAATCAACATCCGAGTTCGTATAGTTGCCGAACACCCCGAAGGTTAAATGATCCGGGGGAAGATTTGCTATTTTGGATGCCTCGAAGCGCATGCCCAAAGTGATCCCAGCATCGAGGCTGTCGAACGCAAGCGTGCGGTTGCGTGCAACGTGAGGAGATTTGACGACAAAGCCGTCGTGGAGGGTTTGTGAAATTCCAGAGATTCCGAAAGTCGTTACCGATGGAGTAACGCTTCGCAAAGTGGCTGCCGGACCCGTCGCTCGTCCGAGGGAGTCAGGAACGATCGTTGAAAGCGCAAAATCGCTGACCTGGTGATTGGTTTGCACAAGCGAGGCGGCGGCCGCGTTGGTAATGAGTTGCTCCGCGGCGGGAGCTTGTATGGCCAGCCCATTCAGGAGATTTGCACACGCTGTTGAAAGCGGCAGTGAGCTGCAATTGAGACCCACCACGGCCGCCACATTTCGTGGCAGCTCAAGAGCGGTGATAACGGGTACGAGCGCGCTCGAAACGTCCGAGAGTGCTTGTGCCGGCAAGTTGTCAATCGCTCCCGTCAGCGTTTGCCCAAGCGCAGCCGTGCAACCTTCGGATTGGAGAGAGCCGGAGCAAAGCGAGTTCAACTGCTGAACGACGGGGCCCGGTACATTGAGCGCATCCACAAGGGGAGCGATGGCCGGCAAGGGCGCGGGGTCCGGGATCAGTTCGCATAAGAAGCGGACGGCGCGATCAATAACGCAATGCATGCAACAAACGGCCGAAGCCCCGGAGGCGGCCGCTGATTTTGCCTCACACACATCGCTACGCCCCTACACATACTCAAGCGCATTTAGACTGCGCTATTCCCGGCAGAGCGACCAGAGGCGTCCAGACAACACAAATATTTATTCAAATTGATGTGGCACTAATATCACGCTAAAAAATGTAAATAAGTCAGGGATTTAACTATAAACCGCCCGCGAGCACATCGGCAGTTGAGTTTCGGCTTGCGGCCGGCTTGGGCTTGGTCGCGCTTTGTGGCTTGTGCGGAGGGGCTCCTTGAGGTTCCGCAGACCTAGCAACCTTCGGCTTTGCCAATCTCTTTTGAATATCCGGCTTTCTTGCCGGAGCCGGTTCTTCGCCATCGGTGGAAATGGAAGGCTTTCTGGCAGGCGTCGGCACATCGACGTTGGGCCTGAGTGGTTTTCTGTCCGGTCTTAGAGAAGCGGACATGTCCCGCAGCGTTTCTTTCGCGCTATCCGCCGATGGTAGATCCTCGGTAGTGACCGGCACGCCGGCCGGAGGTTTGACGCCTACGGCGCTTGGGAGAACAGAGGATTGGGGATTAAGCCCAGCGATCTCGGTCACTGTAACCATCCCGGGCGACTCTCCAACTAACGAGATTTCTTGCCCGGAGTTGGGGACGTTAACCGGGACAGCCAAAGGCGCGTCCTCGTCGTGAGAACTCAATAACTGCTGAGGTGGCTTGGCGACGAGCGTCGGGAGCGGCAAATTGAAAACCGGGTGCGGCTTTGGCATCCTCGCAAATATTTGTTTGTTTGATTGCGAACCTCGCAGCGAGCGGGCTTTCGACTCGGCCGGCAGCTCGGCGCGCAACTCAGGAGAGGTGGTAGAGCGAACCCCGCCTTCATCTCGCTGTAACAGCGGTCGGTAGGTGTCGAATTGCCAGCTCAGTCCTCCTAACATCAAAACAATGCCGCCAACGAGCGCGGCCGCTGTCAAAAACCGCCTGTCAAAGAGCTTTGTGGACGATCTCGCAAGAAACAGGACGTGTGGGACGCTTCTATGTGAGAAGGTCCTCGCCGAGCCAGTAGGAGGCAATGTTCTCCTGTTTATCCAAGACTCAGGAACCTGTAGATGCGGTGGTAAAATCGTAAGAGAGTTTCCTATGCTCTCTCCGAGTTGAGCTTGCGTAAGATTCTGGGCATCGTTCAAACTCGCCCCGCTCAAATTGGCCTTCGCAAGCTTTGCGCCCGCGAAGTCCGCATGGTCGAGGACGGCACCGCTTAAATTGGCGGCGGTTAAGTTCGCCTGATCCAGCCGCGCGTGAACCAAATCAGCCTGTGACAGGTCGGCTCCCGCGAGATCAGCTTCCGACAAGGTGGCAAAGCGTAAAAAGGCGTTGCGCAGGCGCGCAGAGGTGAGATCGATGGGTCCACCACTGATCGGCCCCAACTGTCGCTCACTCAGAGACAGAGTGAGTTCCATTAACCTCGGCAACACGGAGGGATTTTGCTCACGCCAAGCGTTCCAGGCGCGGGGACCCTGGCGCAAGATCTCAACATGATGAGGGTCAGGCAACAACGCAGCCACCCCGTAACGCAGCGACCGATTAAGCATAGGCCCAATTCATGGCCAATCACAATAAAGTTGTCCGACGCCGTTGAAATGCTTGCGGCACTTCTGCCTACCCCGCGTGACAGGCCACTCCGTCACCTCAGGTCAAAAATCCACTTTACTCCTTGAATCATCTCGTTAAGGGGCCTTGATCGACCGCTTTTGGTAACGAGCGTGCGCTAGGGTACTGACCGGGATCGGGATCAGTGGAACCGTGCCGCCCGCCTCCAAGCCCGACGATACTTTTATGGGCGATACCAGGGTGCAACCGTGCCGCCGCCCTGAGGCAACGGCGAAGACACTCGGCCCTGCCAAAAAGAAAGCCGTACTAGGAGGAGCGCGGCTTCTTAATTCGGGCAACCCCTCGCGCTGTTAAGCGATGCGGGTCAAGTTACCGGAGCCCGTATCACGCGTCAGCCGATGCGGATCAACTTCTTGTTGACGAACTCGTCGGCGCCGAAGCGGCCGAGCTCGCGGCCCGAGCCGGAGCGCTTGATCCCGCCGAAGGGCAACTCGACGCCGTCGGCGAGCACGACGTTGACGAAGACCATGCCGGCCTCGATGCCGTCGGCGACGCGGAGCGCCTGCTGCGCGTCGGTCGTGTATACGTAAGAGCCGAGGCCGAACGGGATGTCGTTCGCTATGCGGATCGCGTCGGCCTCGTTCTTCGCGCGGTACACCTGCGCGACTGGGCCGAAGAACTCCTCCTTGGACGCCGGGTTCTCGGGAGTGACGTCCGTCAGCACCGTGGTCTGGAAGAACGCGCCGTCGCGGGTGCCACCGTGCACGAGCGTCGCACCATGCTCGACCGCGCGCTTGACCTGCTTGTCGAGGCCCTCGGCCGCCCTCAGCGACGACAGCGGTCCGAGCGCGGTCTCGGCCGACGTGGGGTCGCCGCCCTCGACCTCGGCGAGCTTCGCCGTGAACTTCTTTAGGAACGGCTCGTAGAGCTCGTCGGCCACGATGAAGCGCTTGGCCGCGTTGCAGGACTGGCCGCTGTTGTCGAGGCGCGCGTCCACCGCGTTCTGCACGGTCGCGTCGAGGTCGTCGGTCGACAGCAGGATGAAGGGATCGGAGCCGCCGAGCTCGAGCACGACCTTCTTCAGGTGACGGCCGGCAATCTCGGCGACCGCGGCGCCCGCGCGCTCTGAGCCTGTCAGCGACACGCCCTGCACGCGCGGGTCGCCGATGACGGTCGCGATCTGCGCGTGCGAGGCGTAGATATTCACGTACGCGCCCGCAGGGAAGCCTGCGTCGCGGAAGACCTGCTCGATCGCCGCGGCCGACTCGGGACACTGCTCGGCGTGCTTCAGGAGGATCGTGTTGCCGATGATGAGGTTCGGGCCGGCGAAGCGCGCCACCTGGTAGTACGGGAAGTTCCACGGCATGATGCCGAGGAGCACGCCCAGCGAGGAGCGGCGGATGACCGCGGAACCTTCGCCCGCGAGCAGCTTGATCGGCTCGTCTTGCAGGAAGTCGGCCGAGTGGTCGGCGTAGTACTTGTAGATGGCGCCGGCGAAATCGAGCTCGCCCAGCGCCTGCTTGATGGGCTTGCCCATCTCGCGCACGATGATCTCGGCCAGCTCCTGGCGGCGCTCGACGTGCAGCTCGCCCACGCGGCGGATGAGCGCGGCGCGCTCCTCGACCGTGGTCGACTTTGACCAGGTGCTGTGCGCCTTGTCGGCTGCGGCGATGGCGGCCTCGAGCTCGGCGTCGGTGATGGTGGGGTACGTCTTGACCGTCTCGCCGGTAGCGGGGTTGGTCACGGCATAGTTCATGGGAATTCTCTCCTTCTCAAGTGCACACGCGCCAGGGCCCGTCTCCCGCGGTGCAGTCGCTCGTCCGTCAAGAAAATATACCACCGAATCTTTCAGGACCAACGGAAGCCGCTATTCGCAGTAGGGGTCGTTCCCTCGCTGTTCGGGATCTAAAATTCCCTGTGCCAATCGCAGGGAATTCGTCAAAGAAATTCTCACGCTTCAAAGGACTGGTCCCACCGGGGAGGGGAGTGTGGTCCGCAATTCCCTGTATTTTTTCCGCATAACAGGGAATTGCAATGGGCGGAGACTCGTTCGCGGCAGCCTCCCAGCCCAGCCGCCTCGTCGCGGGTTTTCAGGTGCTCTCCCGACCTTCGCGACAGCGCCCGCAAAAACGCCCGGAATTCCGCCACGAATTGGAGGTCGTTTTCTCTCGCCTGACGCGCGCAAGGTGGTGGAACCTGTGCAAATCCTCACGCTCCGCCATAGGGTCCTGCGTTCGCTCGTTGCATACTAGCCCTATCGCCTGCGCCGAAATCGTGTGGGGTACGCTGTGATCCTGGTCGGGTCCGGCGTGCACCGGCGATTTGAGGCATCCAGACTTCGGGAGGTCACAATGCCTGAGAAATCCAGGATCAAACCCTTGTGCACTCTGGTCGTGGCCGCAATCGCTGTCGCTGGTACCGTTTTCATCGGCCATCAAATGCTTCAGACGCAAAGCCGTGTTGAAGCAGCCGAGAGCGAGCTACAGAAGACATACGCACGAGCGTCGGAACTTGAGGAGCACGCAGCTCGTCTCAGTTTTGAACGCGAAGAAGCCGTGAGGGAGCGTATTGACATTCGGGACAAACTCGATGAGGCGAACAGGCAAATAAGCGAGCTTCAAAGCAAGTTGGACCAATCGACCTCCGCGGTCGAAGTCTTGCGGAGCCAAGCCGCGACGACTCAGGTCGAGATGGATGATAGGCAGTCCCGGATAGCGGCCCTGCTAAGCGAAATTGAGGCTCTTAGGCAGACCCTGGATAAGGCGAATGTTGCAAGCGCCGAGCGCGATCAACTCCAGGCGAAAGTTGGTCAGGCTCATTAAAAAATAGGCGGAGTTCTGACTCCCGTCTTGGGAGACCCGGATACCTTCAGGGCGTGAGCCTGACAGGAGGCTCTGCCATTGCGTTTGAGATCAGTGATCCCTGCTGCTGAGGTAAGGCCTCGGGGAAGTAGAAGATGTGGCTGCCGATAGGTCGTCCCTGGCCAAGCGCCCATGACGGTAGCGAACCGCCGCGCCTCTCTCGAACGATGGTTGGATTGAGGAAGTGGGTTGCACCTGCGGTAGGATCAGGCGTCCGTCCACTAAGAACCGCATCGGCGATTATTGCTGCGCGCTGATAGCGAGGATCATCCAGGGAAAGAGTCTCGACTTCTTTCCGCCTCGTCATCCATGGCTCGAACTGGCCTGGATGAGTCACCACGGCCTTGATATTGTCACCCCATCTGCCGCTCTTCTTCCGATTGAGAACGACATAGGCAACCGCGACCTTCCCGGACTCGGTCTCATCGGAAGCCTCGAAGACAATCGTCCTAATCAGGTAGTCGCGCTCGTCAACGCGCTGGCGGAGTTGGTGACTCCAAAACAAGGCCACAACGATCAAAGCGATGATGAAAGTGTTGCCGAGTTTGTCCCTTGCGGCAGGCAATTCCCGAATCCGCAATTGCCGCATTATCATTTCGTCCCCCGCGAGTCCTGGTCGCCGAATCAGCGATCCTAACCATAAACTTTTCAATTCCTTCTATCGAACAAAAACTGCGGCTCCGTGTCGACCGGCTCTCTATGCTCATCAATAGTGCCCAACACACAAGGGGACCATCATGACAAGCGTCAACCGTCTGCTCGAAACTGCCTTGTATGTTGCCGACCTAAACCGGTCGCGCGATTTCTATGAACGTGTGCTCGGCCTGGGACCAGACATCGGAACGACAGCCGAGAAAGAGGTGCGCTTTCGACCTCTGCAAATGCCTGGCGGGCAAGTGTTGCTTCTTTTTGCCAAAGGCTCTGCCACGACCACGGCGGTTCTTCCCGGAGGTACGATCCCGCCACACGACGGCGATGGACGGCTTCATCTGGCGTTCGCCATCTCCGCCAGTGAGGTCGACGCTTGGAGAGCACGCTTGCAATCGCACGGCGTGTCAATCGAAGGCGAGATGGAGTGGCCGCGCGGCGGCACGAGCCTCTACTTCCGCGATCCCGACGGTCACCTAGTTGAGCTCGCCACCCCTGGATTGTGGTCGATCTACTGAGACGGAAAACGGGAGCCTTGACGCGCCCGCTTGGTTGCTGCTGGCGAAGGGCGAAATGCGGCGCTACGTTGCTATTTCTTTTTCGACACGTGCTCGGGTTTACCCTTGCGCTTGGTGGAAGCGAACTCGTCCAGCTGCTTCTCGCTCATCGAGTCATACATGCTCTTGGACGCACCTTTGAGTTGGCTCACTGGAGTTTCGCCGCGTTTGGCGGCAAGAGCGGCCCCCGCCGCCTTTGTTGCGCCTTGGATTTCGCTGGCATCGGAATCTCCGCTTTCCTGTCATAGGCGTTTTTCGTTCCGCGAGCGGCCGGCCTCCAGGTCGGCGGCCACGGCTAGGCGCTCGCGAAGGCGCCGTCGATCTTCCGCTTCGCTTGCTTGAGGGCTTCGCGTGAGGACTGAGTGGCCGTTTTGAACGATGGCTGCTTGACCTTGGGAAGCTCAGGACTGCTCGACTTCATTCTGACCGTCCAGCACAAGTCGCGGCGCTCCATCGCAATGTCATAGCCACGGTAGTGTGACTGTCTTCGGTCACGCGAGCGATAAGTCTTATTCTGCCTAGCAATCTGCATCATCTTAAGGATAACGCTCGAAGCAAGCCTTCGTTCATTTAAATCCTCGCCGCGTCGTCGGGACGCGGGGGCGGAGTTCGCCCATGCCCCTACCCATCGAAGTGGCCGGGGTAGCCACCCGCGGCGCTGTCGCGTAGGATTGAAAGCAACGGTGTCACGCTCAGTGCATTCGAATCGACAAACAAACAGACGGCAGTATCCCTGGGAGCACATGACGCAGCGCGAGCTGCTGTCCGTCAGGCTGTGTGACTTGAACGTCTCCATCGATGGCACCTGGCTCGAGGAACGCATCGAGCGGGTGCGGGATGAGCTTGCCCAGCGCGACCTGCGCTTCAACCCACACTTCTGGCTTGCCGACGAGTGGTTTTCGCCGGCCGGAGTGCCGGGCGTGGCGCTGCCATTCTACCTCGCGCATCCCAAACTCACGCGTCTCGAACGCTCGCAGATGCTCGAAGCCGAGGGCGCGACGCCTGAGTCTTGCATGCGGCTATTGCGACACGAGTTGGGGCACGCCATACAGCACGCCTTTAACCTGCACCGCCGCCGCGAATGGCAGCGCCGGTTCGGTAAGGCGAGCACGCGCTATCCGGAGGCCTACCGGCCCAATCCCGCGAGCCGGCGCTTCGTGCACAATCTCCCCGCCTGGTACGCCCAAAGCCACCCGGAGGAGGATTTCGCCGAGACCTTCGCGGTCTGGCTGCGTCCCCGCTATAACTGGCGCCGGCGCTACCGGGGCTGGCCGGCGTTGCGCAAGCTCGAATACGTCGACGGCCTGATGGGTGAGCTCGCCGGTCAACCGCCACGTGTTCGCAGCAGCGCCAAGCCCTACGGCTTGGCCGGCGAACGGATGACTCTCGGGGCCTACTACGAGCGAAAGCGGGCCCACTATTCCGTCGGCTTTTCCGATGCCTACGACCGCGATCTGAAGCGCCTGTTCAGCGAGTCCGAGGGCCCAGGCGACCGGCGCGAGACGGCGGTGGCATTTCTACGGCGCCACCGCCGCGAGATTCGGAGCATGGTCGCAAAGTGGACAGGCGAATATCAACTCACGCTCAATCAGGTTCTCGATCAAATGATCGGGCGATCCAAGGAGCTGCGCCTGATGGCGGACGGTCCGGAGCGCAATCTGGTGCTGGACTTCGCCATCATGTTGACGGTGCACGGCATGAACTACCTGTACCGGGCGCGCGAATGGCACGCCATGTGAGGCATTAAGCATGCGCAAGAAGCGGGTGCTCGTGCTGATGCACATCGATCTGGTGCCACCGGACGATGTCACCGGCAAGCCTGACGCGGAATTCTTCGAATACAAGACCGAGTACGACGTGGTGACGGGGCTGCGCGACCTGGGACACGAGGTGCAGAAGCTCGGGATTCGTGACGACCTCACGCCGCTGCGCCAGGCCATCCACGATTTCAAGCCGCACATCGTCTTCAATCTGCTGGACGAGTTCCGTGGGGAGGTGATGCTCGACCAGAATGTCGTGAGCT
>DATBMX010000478.1:0-7659 GCA_036554625.1 Aestuariivirgaceae bacterium | reverse complement strand
ATCATGGGGGTCGGCCTCCTTTACCATCTGGCGCTCGAAGGCTGGACCGACATCGTCTTGGTCGAGAAGGGCGAACTGACATCGGGCTCGACCTGGCATGCGGCCGGGCAGTGCCCGCATTTCAACGGCTCGCTCAACATGACGAAGGTGCATGTCTATGGCACGAAGCTCTATCCGAAGCTCGAGGCGCTCACCGGACAGGCTGTAAGCTGGCATGGCTGCGGGGGGTTGAGGCTCGCCATGACGGACGAGGAAGTGAACTGGTTCAAATATGTCCATGGCATTTCCAAACTCGCCGGCTATGAAGCGCATCTCATCAGCCCCAACGAGATCCGCGAGCACCATCCCTATCTTGAAACGTTCGGTGTGAAGCTTGCCTTCCTGACCATGTCGGACGGGCATGTCGCGCCGGCCGACATCACCAACGCCATGGCGGCGGGCGCACGAAGGCTCGGCGCAGAGGTTCACCGGCGCACGCTCGTCACCGATATCAAGCGGCTGCCGTCCGGCGAATGGCAGGTCATCACCGACCGGGGCACGATCATCTCGGAGCATGTGGTCAATTCCGCCGGCTCCTATTGCGGCGTCGTCGGAGCATGGACGGGCCACAATGTGCCCATCGCCAATATGCTTCATCACTACATGATCACAGAGCCTCTGCCCGAACTCATCGAACTCGAGCGCGAGCTGCCGGTGGTGCGCGACCCCTATTCGCATTCTTATCTGCGCGAAGAGACGAACGGGATACTCGTCGGCCCTTATGAAACCGAAACGGCGCATGTCTGCTGGAACGGGGAACCGCCGCCCTGGGATTTCGAAAGCGAGCTCATCGCGCCGGAGCTCGACAGGCTGACGCCGTGGCTCGAAAGGGCCACGGAACGGTTGCCGCTGTTCGGCAAGGCGGGACTGAAGAGCGTGATATCCGGCGCCATCACCCATACGCCCGATGGAACCTATCTGTCGGGGCCGGCGCCCAGCGCGCCCAATTATTGGATGCATTGCGGCGCCTCGATCGGAATCTGCCAAGGCGGCGGCGCCGGCAAATATCTGGCGCAGTGGATGGTGCACGGCCAGTCGGAGATCAACATGCGCGAGTTCGACCCGCGCCGCTTCGGCGACTGGGCGACGGCGGATTATACGGCGAAGGTGGCGGTCAACGATTATCACCATATGTACTACTGCATGAAGCCCGGCGAGCAGCACGAGGTAGGGCGAACCTTGAGAACCTCGCCCGTCTTCGACCGGCTCAAGGCGAAAGGCGCGCAATTCTCGCAAATCTTCGGCTGGGAGAGGGCGCGCTGGTACGACAGGAGCGGCAAGGGCGAGAGCCATTCGTTCAAGCGTTCGAACTGGTGGAGCGCGGTCAAGGAGGAATGCCTTGCCGTGCGAGAGCGCGCGGGGCTCATGGATCTGTCGACCTTCTCGAAGTTCGAAGTAACGGGGCGCGATGCCCATGGTTTTCTCGACAGAATCTTCGCCAACCGGATCGCTCAGCGAGACGGCGGGGTCATTCTCGGCCATCTTCTCACGCCGTCAGGCTACATCGAGAGCGAGATCACGGTCACGCGGCTTGGGGCCGACCGTTTCTACCTGCTGTCGGCGGCGGTCGCCGAACTGCATGATCTCGATCAGCTGCATTGTCGATTGAGACCCGGGGAGCAGGCAACGATCAGGAACGTCACCAGCGACTATGGCTGCCTCGTTCTTGCCGGACCGAAGGCGCGCGATGTCTTGAGCAGACTTACCGAGGCGGAGCTTTCGAACGCCGCCTTCCCATGGCTCACGGGCAAGGAAATCGAGGTGGCGGGCGTTTCGGGCGTGCGCGCCCTGAGGGTCAATTATGTGGGCGAACTCGGCTGGGAGCTGCATGTGCCGAATACGGGCATGGCAGCTGTATTCGATGCGCTGATGGATGCCGGCGCCGCCCTCGGCATTAAGCTCTTCGGCACCTATGCGATGAATTCGCTGCGCATGGAGAAGGCCTATCGCGGCTGGGGCTCGGAGCTCACCAATGAGATCGACATGTTCGAAGGCGGCATGGAGCGTTTCATCCGCCTCGACAAGGACGATTTCATCGGCCGGCAGGCGAGCCTCGCCCACAAGCAGCGTGGACCACGCATCAGGCTCGTCTATCTCGAAGTGGAAGCGGCTGACGCCGATGCCGTGGGGAATGAGCCGGTTTACCGCGGCAACAAAGTCGTGGGCCTCACAACGTCCGGCGCCTATGGCCATGCGGTCAAGAAGTCGCTCGCCTTCGGCTATGTGGAGCCGGACATGGCGGGCATCGGAGAGGCGTTCGAGATTCTGATGCTGGGAGAGAGGCGCAAGGCGCGCATCATTCCTGAACCCGCCTATGATCCGGAAAACGCGCGACTCAAGGCGTGAGGCGGCTCTACGCGTGCAGATACGCGGGTCAAGCTCCATGACGACAAGGAAATCGTCATTCCGGCGAAAGCCGGAATTCAGCTTCACTTCCCAAGCCAAAGCTCGACCCCGACTTTCGCCGGGGAGACGGGTCAGGGCTGTCGGGGAAGAGCCGAGCAAGCATGATCTCGCCATAGACAATCGTACGCAAGCAGCTCACCAGCCGGCGGACGATGGTGTTGAGCTTGGCAAGAATCATGGCGAAGATGACGAGCGAGACGCCGCTCGAGGCGCTCTGCAGCTCGATGCACAGCAAGGCGACCACCACCGTGCTCATGATGGCGCGATCGATCTTCTCTTGCCGCAGCCGCTGGTGGGGTGACAGCTTCTCCTCAGGGATCTCGCGCGCCTCGGCCGGCGGTGCCGGCAGGCGGGCCCCCTGGCGCAGCGCCTGGCGCCAGCGCAGCACGCACATCGTGCCGACGAAGGCGAGAAGGGCCGCGCCATAGGCGGCGGAGAAAACGGCATCGAAGAAGAGAAGAATGAGGAGTGCGAAGACGATGGTGACGGCGCAGATCTGAGCTTTGAGCAGCGCGTGGCAGCGCGCTCCCAACAGGCTGCCGACCGAGGGATGAACCGATTCGAGGGCGCGGGCCGCGAGCCAGGCTTGCGCCATGAGCTGAGCGCGTCTCGCCAAGCGGCGGTCGCGGCGGGACACGAGATAATATTGCGCGGCAAAGAAGCCGAGCGAGGCCAGGAGAATGGCAATGACGAGAAGCCAATAGATCGCCGAGCCCGGCGATGCAGGCACCGGCGTCGGGCTCATGAAGATTTGGGCGACGATGGCTATCAGAACCGGCGTCCCAAGCCGGTCGACGAGTTGAGACACAATGCCGACGAGCAAGATGGGCAAGGCGGTCACATCAACTTGCGGCGGGCGCCAGCTCGCCGAAACGCCAGCCTTCGGGGTCGGCGGCGAAGGCATTGCGGAGGAGGGTCGAGGAAATGACCGGCGTGCGCGGCAGATAGACCACCTCACACAAGGCGCGAAGATCATCGAAACGGCCGCGCCAATCGCTGCCCATGACAAAGACCTGGGCGGCGAGCCGGGGAATGTCCTCCGCCTTCTGCTCCCAGCAGGTCTCGGGGAACACGCCATCAACATAGCGGCATGCCGCAACACTCTCGCAGCGCTCGGCGTAGCGAAGATAAGCCGTCTTTCCCTTCTGCCGATTGAACTCGTCGGTGGATACGCCAACGAGCAGGCGGGCACCAAGGGCACGTGCTCTTTTCAGAAGCAGAACATGGCCATAGTGAAACAGGTCAAAGGTGCCATATGTCAAAACCAGCCGCCCCCCGGCGCGGGTGCTTCTCTGCATGAATTCCCCCGATTGGGACGACAGGATCGTCCCACGCTCGGAAGTTTAGTCTGCAACCTATGCTAAATCAATGGTTGAAGAGACAGGCCGCTTTGAAGGCGGAGATGCGCCGTGTGAGGAGATCCAGGCGGGGTGCGTCCTGCCGCGCATGAAACTGCCGATGCTTGCGCAGAAGGAACATCAGCGCCGACCAGCTCAGGCAGTTGCGAACATTGGGGCAATCGACCGAGCTCTCGAAGATCGGCTGTTCTGTTCGGAAATCTCCATAGTTTTCAGCCAGATAGGCTTCTCGGTCGGCAGGCACCAGCAAGGCTTCCCCGCCCATGTCATGAACCGCAAGCGCGAACGGAGAATTGGCCCAAAGGCTCCGGACGGTCCCATGAACGAGTTCGCCGCGCATCGGGAAATGGACGAAAAGATCGATACGCACCGGACGGGCACCTTCGGCAAGATAGTCGTATTTGAGTGTCATCGCATCGGCGTAAAGGGGTGGAATCGCCGGATTCATGAGGGCGTCGATGCGGCCGAGTCGCACGGTCTCATGCAGCCGCAGCCGGTCGGCTTTTCCCAGTGCGGTGAGCAGGTCTGGCAGGCGCGGATCGTCCCACAGCACGCCAAGATCAATATCCTTGTCGTGCCGGAGCAGGCCGCCGCCCCGGTAGAAGCCGAGCAGCGTCCCGGAAATCAGGAACAGCTTTGCCCCGCAGCCGCGGGCGATGGAAAGCACGTGGCGCAGCGCCGACTCTGCCGTCTCCGTGCTCATCGGCTTCTTGCGCTGCGCTGTCAGCGGCGGTCGCCGGGATCCGAGGCCCGACCTGAAGATCAGATTCTGAACGGCCTCGCCGATCGTCAGCATGACCGCCAGAAGCCGCCGCAGCGCAAGAGCTACCAAGCGCTCTGCGGGCAAAGCGCTGCTCGCGCTCAGCCGACGATCTCGCCGGACTTGAAGCAGAATTTGATCTCCTTGCGCGCGTTCTCGGCGCTGTCCGAGCCGTGAACGGAATTCGCCTCGATCGATTCGGCGAATTCCTTGCGGATCGTGCCGGCCTCGGCCTTGGCGGGGTCGGTCGCCCCCATCACCTCGCGATATTTGGCAACTGCGCCATCGCCCTCGAGGACCTGCAGCACGATCGGCCCCGAGGTCATGAACTTTACGAGATCCCTGTAAAAAGGCCTGCCCTTGTGGACCTTGTAGAAAGTCTCTGCATCCTTCCTTTTCCACTTCACGCGCTTCTGCGCGATGATGCGCAGGCCCGCCCGTTCGATCCTGCTGTTGATGGCGCCGGTAAGGTTTCGGCGCGTGGCGTCAGGCTTGATGATGGAGAGCGTGCGCTCGCTGGCCATTGTTCCCCCAGTCTTTATTCCCCAGGGCGGCGCTTATAGCGGCAAGCACCAGACGCAGCAAGGGCGGCCCAGGGGCCGCCCTTTCCGCGATGTGGCCCCTTCCTATTCCTCGGGGTCGTATTCGGACAGAAGCGGCGTTGCGCGGCGCACGGTGACGCGACGGTTTTCCTGCTCCGGGTCGGGCGTGGGGATCTTGAGATAGCGTTCACCCAGCCCCACCGTCATCAGATTATCCTCGCCGATGTTGTAGAACTCGAGAAGAATCTGGCGCACCGCCTCGGCGCGCTGCCTGGAAAGCTTGAGATTGTACTCATCCGAACCCACGGCGTCGGTGTGGCCCTCGATGACGAAGAGCTCCTGGGGATGCGCCGTCACCACGCGCTCGATGATGGCGCCGATGCGGTCGAGATTCTCCACCTCCTCCTCGCGCACGAAGGCCTCGTTGAAACCGAAACGGATCGTATCGATCTCGACGCCCGGCAAGGACTCCCTCACCTCGGGCCGGCTCAAGATCACCTCGGGTTCCTCGATCAGATCATCGCGGTCATAGGTGCGCTCAAGCCTGCGGATAGGACGGCGAACGAGCTGCTGCTCGATTTCCTCGTCGTCCTCTTCCGCCGCCCAGATGACCGGCGGCGGGGCTCTGCCGCCGCCCAAGTCGATGTTGATATCGATGTCGAGATCCCTGTCGCGACGGCGACGGTCGAGGTCGCGGCCGCGCACTTCCTTCTCCTCGCGGAAGCGGCGGCGCAGCTCGCGCCGGGTCTTGTCCATCTCGGTGCGGATATAGACGATCTGATCCTCGGAATAGCGCTCGTCCGCCGCCAGTTCGCGGAAAACGACGATGCGGCGCTGCAGCTCGATATCGCTCAGCTCGCGCAATGGACGGCGATCGTTGAGGTGGAACTGCATCTCGCGGCGCGAGGGACGTTCATCGATGCGGCTGATCTTGACCTCGCCCGAGATATAAGTGTCCCTGTCGTCGCCATCGTCGTCGTCGCGCCGGGCTTGCTTCTTGCGCTCTTCAAACTCGCGGGCGGCGATGCGCGCCCTGAGCGCCTGGCGTTCGTCCTGCAGCTTGCGGCGCAGGCGGCGCTCCGTTGGCCGCGACAGGTTTCCCTGCTCGAGCAAGTCGCGATAGGCATCGAGACGGGTGCGAATCTGCTCATCCTTCAGCCGGTCGAGCGGCGTGTCGTCAGCCAGATAATCCTGCGCCTTGCGCTCGGCCTCGTTCGAGACCTTTGGCTGCTCGACGGCGCGATTCTCCGCTTCCGATGCGGGCGGGGCGGGCTGCTGGACATTGGCGATTTCGGGCGCAGGTGCGGCCGGCGCCGTGCCCTGCTGGCCTTTCGTCTCGCGGGCGACGATTTCCTGGCGCGATGCCTCGATCACGCCGCGCAGCTGCTCGCGTACATCGGCGGGAAGCGCCTCGTTGCGCGAGAGCCTTCGCGCACGCTGAATTCTCTGGCGCAACTCATCCTCTGACAATTCCGCCGAGGGGCGCGTGTCGGAGAGAATCTTGTTCGCATCGGCCAGAGCCTGTTCGTCGACGGCGGCGGCAGGCGCCGTTTCGGGAGCAGCCTGCTCCTCGGGCTGCGGCTCGGGCGGGGGTGATGCCTGCTGTTCCGTCGGCTGTTGCTCCGGGGCGGCCTGCTCGGCAGGCTGCTCAGCCGGCTGCTGCGAGCGGGCGACGAGCTCCTGGCGGGCCGAAGTGACGAAGCTCTGCAGATTGTCGCGCACATCCTTCGGCAGGCTCTCATTGCGCGACAGGCGGCGGGCCCTCTGAATCCGCTGCTTCAGATCGTCTTCCGAAAGAGATTGCAGATTGGATCCTTCAGCCAGGATGGCTTGCGCCTCGCCTAAAGCCGCCTCGTCAACAGCCGGCGCTTCGGGCTGCGCCTCTGGCGCGGCCTGCTCTGTCTGCTGGGCGTCCGGCTGTGGCTCCGGGGGTGGCTCCTGCGCCTGCTGTTCGGGCTGCTCCTGCTGCTGGGAGCGCGAGACGAGCTCCTGTCGCGCAGTGCCGACGAAGCTCCGAAGCTGCTCTCTCACATCGCCCGGCAGGCCGTCGTTGCGCGACAGCCGGCGGGCCTTCTGGATCCTGTCCTTGACCTCGTCTTCGGAAAGCGACTGGAGATTGCCCGCCTCCGCGAGAAGAGCCTGCGCTTCCGCGAGAGCGGCTTCGTCCGTCGCCTGGGCGAGGATCATCGTATCCGCCGCTTGCGCAAAAACGGCCGGAGCCGGCGCAGCCAGAGTCATGATGGCCGAAGCAATTCCGGCCGCCGTCACAGTCAATTTCATTGGGTTCGCCTTCCAAATGCGTTCAAAGGCCGGCAACGCCGGCCCGGATTGATGCCCCTTCTCTCTCGCGGCATATTCGCCACCCATTTGCGGCAGAATTGCGAGAATGTGGCGAAGACATTTGGGAATTCGAGCAGCTTGGCCAGCCGCGCGGCACAACAGGAGAATCTCAGTGAAACCAATAGCTTATAAGAAGGCTGGAAAACGAGTTCAGGCGGTGTTCGACGACATCAAAACGACGCGCAAGGTCGAGGACGTGAACAATTTCTGGAAG
>DATBMX010000463.1:0-17197 GCA_036554625.1 Aestuariivirgaceae bacterium | reverse complement strand
CGTCATGTGCCCGAGCCCGCCGCGCAGCGTTTGATGTTGGAAAAGGGCGATGCCGACCTCGTGCGCAACCTTACCGCTGATCAGATTCAGGGCATCGCCGGCAATGCCGATCTTGTGATCGACAGCTATCCCAAGGCCGATGTGTACTACCTGGCCCTCAACCAGAAGGACGAACGGCTTGCGAAGCCTCAGGTCAGGCAGGCAATAAGGTGGCTCATCGACTATCAGGGGATGGAAGACACGTTTCTGAAAGGCCGTTTCAAGGTTCACCAATCCTTCTGGCCCTCCGGATTCTTCGCCTCTCTCACCGACACGCCGTTCAAGCTTGATGTCGCCAAGGCAAAACAGCTCCTGGCCGAGGCAGGCTACCCGGACGGATTTGAAGTGGAGCTTGATTCGTCCAACAGTTCGCCATTCACGGAGATGGCACAATCCATTCAAGCCACGATGGGGCAGGCGGGGATCAAGGCGAATATCGTCCCGGGCGAGCAGAAGCAGGTGATTACGAAATACCGCGCAAGGCAGCATCAGATGCTGCTGCTTTACTGGTCGCCGGATTACATGGACCCTCACTCGAATGCCGATAGCTTCGCGCGCAATCCCGACAATGCAGACAATGCGCAAGCGAAGCCCCTTGCCTGGCGCAATGCCTGGGAAATTCCCGACATCACCAAGAAGGCTGATGCGGCCGCCAGGGAACGGGATCCCGAGAAGCGCAAGGAGATGTATCTCGACCTGCAGCTGATGCTGCAAGAGGACTCGCCCTTCGTGATCATGTTCCAGAGCACGGAACAGGTTGCCCGCTACAAGAACGTCAATGGCTTTGTGTCAGGTCCGACCTATGACACTGTCTACTATCGGCTCGTGACGAAGTAGCGGGGGCCGCATTGCCGCCCGTGGCCACCACCCCCGCAAAATTACTCGCGGGAGAACGGCGGTCGCGGGCTGCCGCCTTTGCGTGGCAGTCCATTCGGCTGCTCACCACGCTCGCGTTGACCTTTCTTGGCCTCACGATCGTCACCTTCTGCATCGGGCGCGTCATCCCCATCGATCCGGTGCTTGCCGTGGTGGGCGATCGGGCCTCGCCCGATGTCTACGAGCGGGTACGGCTAGAGCTTGGCGTCGATTTGCCGTTGTATCAGCAATACTGGAACTATCTCGTCAAGCTGCTCCACGGCGATCTGGGCACGGCCGTTCTCACGGCGCGGCCGGTTCTCGAAGATCTGATGCGGGTGTTTCCGGCGACGCTCGAACTTGCCACCGTGGCGATCATTATTGGCGTTTGCTTCGGCGTGCCCATGGGCGTCATGGCTGCGACCAGCCAGGGTCGCTGGCCGGATCACCTGATCCGCCTGGTCGGCCTCATCGGCTATTCGATGCCTGTCTTTTGGCTGGGATTGGTCGGCCTCCTCGTCTTCTACAACAATCTCGACTGGGTTTCAGGGCCGGGCCGCGTCGATGTCTATTACGAGGATGTGGTCGAGCCTGTCACCGGCATGTTGCTGATCGACAGTCTGCTGGCTGGCGATACGGCGGTTTTTTGGAACGCGGTGTCGCACATCATATTGCCGGCGAGCATCCTGGGCTATCTGTCGCTCGCCTATATTGCGCGCATGACCCGCAGCTTCATGCTCGGCCAGTTGCATCAGGAGTACATATTGACGGCGCAGGTGAAAGGCCTGTCGCGCAGCCGTGTCGTTTGGCGTCACGCTTTGCCGAACATCATGGTCCCTCTCATCACCGTCGTTGCCCTGAGCTACGGCTATCTTCTCGAAGGCGCGGTCCTGACTGAAACCGTTTTCGCCTGGCCAGGCCTTGGCCGCTACATCACCGCTGCGCTCTTCAATGCCGACATGAACGCGGTTCTTGGCGGAACTTTGGTGGTCGGCGTCGTCTTCATCGGCCTCAACTTGCTGTCCGACCTTGCTTATTACCTTGTCGACCCGAGGGCGCGATGATCGAGACCCCGATCGGGCCGGCTTCCTGGCGTGATTGGCTGCTTGCAGAGGCGCCGCAAAGCCGAATCCAGGCGCGTCTCAGCCGCTGGTACGCCAATTGGCTGGCGCTGAGAAGGAACCCGCTGGCGGTCTCAGGCCTCATCATCGTGCTCATTCTTGTCTTGATGGCGGTCCTGGCCCCCTGGCTCACCGACAGATCGCCCTATGATCAGGCACTCTCTGCGCGTCTCCAGCCGCCTTCGTCCGAGCACTGGTTCGGCACGGACGAACTGGGCAGGGACATTCTCACGCGCATCGTTTACGGCAGCCAAATTACCTTGCTCATAGTCTTTCTCGTCTCGGCAATTGTGCTTCCGGTCGGACTGATTGTTGGAACAATGGCTGGCTACTTCGGCGGGCTGCTGGACACGATCCTGATGCGCATCACAGATATTTTTCTCGCCTTCCCGCGCCTCGTCATGGCGCTCGCCTTCGCTGCGGCGCTCGGCCCCGGCATAGAAAACGCCGTCGTGGCGATCTCGATCACCGCCTGGCCGCCCTATGCGCGCCTTGCTCGCGCCGAAACGATGACGCTTCGCGGGCGCGACTTTATTTTGGCGGCGAGGATGCAGGGCGCTTCGGCTCTCCGTATCCTTTGGAGCCACATCATGCCATTGTGTCTGCCTTCGGTGATCGTGCGTCTCACCCTCGACATGGCCGGCATCATATTGATTGCTGCCGGCCTTGGTTTTCTGGGACTGGGGGCTCAGCCGCCTTCGCCCGAATGGGGTCTGATGGTTTCCAGCGGGCGCA
Source organism: Aestuariivirgaceae bacterium (assembly GCA_036554625.1). Classification (GTDB taxonomy): domain Bacteria; phylum Pseudomonadota; class Alphaproteobacteria; order Rhizobiales; family Aestuariivirgaceae; genus DATBLQ01. The sequence continues at coordinate 14,447 of DATBMX010000463.1, read as the reverse complement.
GTTATCTCTTGGATCAATGGTGGGTGGCGACGATGCCCGGTCTTGCCATCTTCATTGTCAGCTTCGGGTTCAATCTTCTGGGCGATGGTTTTCGTGACGTGTTCGATCCAAGAAGCCAATGAGCGCGTTGCCTCTTCTGACCGTCGAAGACTTGCATGTTTCCTACCAGGGCCGCTCCGGCCGGGTGCCCGCCCTGCGCGGCGTCAGCTTCGAGGTCGGTCAGGAGCGGCTCGGCATCGTCGGTGAATCGGGCTCGGGAAAATCGACGATAGGCCTGTCCGTTCTTCGCCTCTTGCCAGGCACTGCAAGCCTGGCCGCGACACGATTGGCTTTGCGCGGCATCGATCTGCTCCACGCAACCGAGAGCGCCTTGCGCACGGTCCGGGGGCGGCGGATATCGATGGTCCTGCAGGACCCGAAATTTTCCTTGAACCCGGTGCTGACCGTCGGCCAGCAGATCGCAGAAAGCTACGCCGTGCATGCACATTCCACCAGACATGAGGCGAAACGCAAAGCGCTCGAGATGCTGGAGGCGGTGCGAATTCGCGATCCCGAGCGGGTCTTTGGACTCTATCCCCATGAGGTTTCGGGCGGCATGGGTCAGCGCGTCATGATCGCCATGATGCTCATTCCTGAACCGGACTTCCTCATTGCTGACGAACCGACCTCGGCCCTCGATGTGACGGTGCAGGCACAGCTTCTGGAGCTCATCGATGAGCTCATTCGCCGTCGCCAGATGGGGCTTATTCTGATCAGCCACAATCTGAATCTCGTCGCCTCGTTCTGCGACCGGATTCTCGTCTTGTATGGCGGGCGCGTGATGGAGATGCTGAATGCATCGGAGCTTGCCTCCGCCAGACACCCCTACACCAGGGGCCTGTTGGCCTGTCGACCCTTGATCGATCGTCCGCAGGCGGAACTGCCGCAACTCAAACGTGATCTGGCCTGGCTCAGCGAGCCGGTTGGCGCCGGCGTGGCTCGGACGCGTGATTGAAGTCGCCGGGGCAAGCGTTGTTTATGGGGCCGGCAGCGAGCGCCTCGAGGCCGTGCGCAATGCATCCTTTGGCGTGCGCGCCGGTGAGATTTTCGGCCTTGTCGGTGAATCGGGTTGCGGCAAGTCGACTCTGCTCCGCGCGATCGGGGGTCTCGTCCCGCTGGCCGGAGGCAGCATTGCTGTGGCGGGACAAGCCATCGGCGAGGCTCGCAAGCCGCGCAAGGCAGGTCTGGTGCAGATGGTCTTTCAGGACCCCTATGGGTCGCTCAATCCCACCCATACTGTCGACAGGATTCTGTCGGAGCCCTTGCTGATCCAAGGGGCTCGCTCGACCGATCAGCGCCTTTCCAAGTGCCTGCGCGAAGTGGGGCTCGGGCCGGAGCATCGTTACCGCTATCCGCATCAACTCTCCGGCGGCCAGCGACAGCGCGTGGCGATTGCCCGGGCATTGATCACGGAACCGCGTGTGCTGCTCCTCGATGAACCGACCTCGGCGCTCGATTTGTCGGTGCAAGCGGAAATTCTGAACCTGCTGAAGAGGGTAGGGCGCGCTCACGAACTGACCATGCTGATGGTCAGTCATGACCTAGCCGTCATTGCCCACATGTGCTCGCGCATTGCCGTGATGCATGTGGGCGAAATCGTCGAAATGCTGGACGTCGACAGCCTTCGCCGCGGCAACGCAAATCATCCTTACACACAGGTTCTGCTCAATGCGAGCTTGGACGGAGGAAGGCGTGAAGACGGCTCTCCGTTTCGTCATGGCCGGACATGATCTGACGCACCAACCACAATCGTCATGGCCGGACTTGATCCGGCCATCGTCCCACCCCAGTGTGACAAGGAAGGGGGGAGCCCATTCCGGCACGTGCGTTTTTGTGCTTCCCTTCAACGATGGACCATCGCTACCTCTTGAGCGCACGGGAAATCAGCAAAACCTATGGCAAGGTTCCGGCGCTCGATCGGGTGTCGATCGACATCGAGGCGGGAGAGTTCTTCACGCTGCTCGGCCCGTCCGGCTCGGGCAAGTCCACGTTCCTGATGTGTCTTGGCGGATTCATCGAGCCGACCTCCGGCAGGCTTTACGCTGAAGGCGTCGATATCACCCACAAGCCGGCGGAGGACCGCCGATTCGGCATGGTGTTTCAAGGATATGCGCTTTTTCCGCATATGACCGTGACGCAGAATGTCGAGTTTCCGCTCAAGGTGGCGGGCCTCAAGCCTGCCGAGAGGCGCAAGCGCGTTACGGATATGCTGCGCATCGTCGGGCTTTCCGATCTTCATGCGCGCCGTCCAGCGGAGCTTTCGGGTGGGCAGCAGCAGCGTGTCGCCTTGGCCCGGGCGCTCGTTTCGAAGCCCAAGCTGCTGCTACTCGACGAGCCGCTGTCCGCCCTCGACAAGAACCTGCGCGAGCAGATGCAGGAGGAACTCAAGACGCTCCAGAAGGTCTCCGGCAACACCTTTGTCTTCGTCACCCATGACCAGACGGAAGCCCTGTCGTTGTCATCACGCGTTGCCATCTTCAACAAGGGCCGCTTGCAGCAGATCGGCACGCCGCAGGAAGTCTACGAACGCCCGCGCAATCGCTTCGTGGCGGAGTTCCTCGGGCGCATCAACCTCGTTCCGCTGGATGACGCAAAGCCTGAAAATGCGATGATGACCGGCCGTTTCGAGGGGCGAGTCCTCAAAGGCCGCACGAATGGTCGAGCAGGGCCTTCAACCGTTCTGGCTGTCAGGCCGGAACATATGGCGATCAGCCTCGACGCCCCGCCCGCCGATCGAAACGGCATTCGCGTGCGCCTTGTCGATTGGGTTTATGGTGGTGCAAACTCTGTCCTGCAGCTTGCGTCGACGTCGGGTCTGGCGCTGTCGCTCGATATGCGCAGTTCGAATGAGCGTCCTTCCTTGCAACTCGGGCAGGAGTTGTGGGTCACGTGGCTGGAAGAGCAAGCTTTCGCACTGCCTGATGTTTCCAATGAGAAAGACTGTAAGGAGGAGTAGACCATGAGCAGAGAGTATCTCTTGTCTTTGTTGAAGGCCGCGGAGCAGGGCTCCATGAGCCGCCGCGCCTTCATAACCGCCGTCGCAGCGGCCGCGGCCGTGCCCGTCGCGCTGCGCTCGACCATGTCCTTCGCTCAAGCCAAGGAGCTTGTGCTCGTCAACTGGGGCGGTGATGCCATCGATGCCTACACCAAGGCCTACGGCGAGCCCTTCGAAAAGGAGACCGGGGTCAAGGTCAAGATGGATGGTTCCGGCCCGACCGAGGGAGCCATCCTGGCGCAAGCCAAGAGCGGCAGCGTGACCTGGGACCTCGTCGATGTCGATCCCTTCTCGGCGATCACCTTGGGTGCGCAGGGCATAATGGAACCGATCGACTACAACGTCGTCGACAAGTCGAAGAGCCGTCCCGGTTTCGTCTGGGATCATGCCATGTCGTCCTACTTTTTCAGCTATGTCATCGCCTATGACTCCGAGCGCTATGGCGAGAATGCGCCGGCCGGCATGGCTGATTTCTTCGACGTCGAGAAGTTTCCAGGCAAGCGCACCATGTACAAATGGGGCGTTTCGAGCTGGGAAGCCGCAGCCCTGGCTGATGGCGCCTCGCCCGACAAGCTCTATCCCCTGGATGTGAAGAAGGCGCATGAAAAGATAAAATCCTTCAAGGACAACGTCATTGCCTTCTGGGGCGGCGGCGCCGAAAGCCAGACCACGATGCTCAGCGGCGAAGCGGCCATGGGAATCGTCTGGAACACGCGCGCCAAGCTGCTGGAGAAGGACTCGGGCGGCCGCATCAAATATGTTTGGGATCAGGGCCTGCTTTCGCCGGGCGCCCTGGCTGTGCTGAAGGGCGGACCCGGCGGACGCGAGAACGCCATGAAATTCCTTAGCACCGTTCAGGATCCTGCGCGCCAGATCGTCATGTTCGACATGCTGGGCCAGGGACCCGCCAACCCGGCGGCCGATCCATTGATCCCGCCAGACCAGGCGCGCCACAATTGCGTCGCGCCGGACAATATCGCCAAGCAGATCGCTCTCGACATGCAGTGGTACGCGGAGAACTACTCCAAGGCGCTGGATGAATATCTGGCGCTGATCTCGGCCTGAGCGGCGGAGCGGGGCGGCGGCAATGAACGATATCAGGCGCAAGCTTGGCATCGTCGCGCTGATCGCTCCGCTCCCCTTGTTTCTGGCTCTCGCCTACGTCCTGCCCTTCTTCGGCGTCGTCCGCTGGAGCTTCACGCTGCCTGAGCCGGGCATGACGCAATATGCCCGGGTATTTGCCGATCCCGTGGTCCAGGGTGTGTTCGTCCGCACATTGCGGGTGTGCCTGATCGTGACCGTGCTCACCACCCTTGCGGCCTATGCCATCTCCTATCTCTGGGTCTTCGGCTCCCGCACGGTTCAGATCATCGTCGAATTTTTCATCCTGATACCATTCTGGATTTCGACCCTCACCCGTGCCTTCGGCTGGCTGGCGCTGCTCTATAATCGCGGCATCGTAAATTCTCTGCTCCAGGGCGCGGGCGTCATCGACGAACCTTTGGTGCTCGTGCGCAATGAATTTGGCGTCGTCGTCGGCATGATGCATTTTCTCATTCCCTTCGCGGTTCTGCCGCTGGCGTCGTCCATGCGCAATCTCGACCGGCGCGTGCTCATGGCCGCCCGCGGCATGGGATCCTCGCGGCTCAGAACCTTCTGGTCGGTTCTCGTTCCGATGACCATGCCGGGCATCATCGGCGCTTCGATCATCACCTTCATTTTCTCGCTCGGCTTCTTCATCACGCCGGCGATTCTCGGCGGCGGGCGCAGCGTGCTCATCGCTGAATTCATCTATGTGCAGACCTTTCAAACCGTGAACTGGGGCTTGGCCGGCGCCATCAGCGTGGTGCTCGTGCTGGCGGTCGGCGCGCTGATCGTGCTCTTCCTGCGTCTCACGCGGGTCGAGAAACTGGTGGGCTGAGCAATGGCCATCTATCGTCCCGGCCCCTTCGCCCTCATCCTTGCCATCCTCGTCATTGCCTTCCTGATCGCGCCGCTGTTCGCCGTCGTGCCCACCTCCTTTACGCCGACGAGCTATTTGTCCCTGCCTTCCGGCGAATTGTCGCTCCGCCACTACTGGACTTTGATAGAGGATGCGCAATGGCGCGAGAGCGTTCTGTTGAGCATCTCCATCGGCCTTGCCAGCAGCGCGCTCGCGACCGTGCTGGCGACGTCCTTTGCCCTGGGCCTGTGGTTTCAGAAGCCGCGATTTTCTGCTGCGCTCATCGGTTTCGTGATGATGCCGATGATCGTGCCGCCGGTCGTCTCCGCCATCACGCTTTATTTTCTGCTCACCTCCATCTCCAGAATTTCGGCGGCCCTCGGCTACGACACATGGGCCGGCGTGGTGCTCGCCCATACGGTCATGATCGCGCCCTTCGCCGTGATCCTGATCCTGGTTGCCTTGAGCCAGCTCGACCGCCGCATCGACATGGCGGCGCGCGGCATGGGCGCCTCGCTCTGGCAGCGCATCAGCCTGATCATCGTGCCCAACCTCCGATTTGGCATCATGACCGCCTTCTTTCTGTGTTTCGTTCTGTCCTGGGAGGAGATCGGGGTGACGCTTTTCATCACCAGCACCAACGCGATCACCCTGCCGCGCCTGGTCTGGATGGGGTTGAGGGACAATGTCGATCCCGCCGTCGCCGCCGTCTCGGTCCTGCTGATCGCCTTGACCGTGCTCGTGCTCGCCATCGTGATCCTCGGCCGCGAGCGGTGGTCGCGTTCGCGCGCCCTGGGCCAAGGGTGAGGGCGCCGATGTCTTGTCGCCTCGCTTGCCGATGACCACCGATAGCGCGATAGATCTCATGTTTGGGGGCATGGAAAAGCTTGGCCCGGGGAGCGATGCCGACACTCTGCACGTGCTGCGCCTGCTTCCGCACGCGCCGCGGCAAATTATCGTTGATGCGGGTTGTGGAACGGGCAGGCAGACCCTGGTGCTGGCGCAGGAGCTCGGCACATTGGTCCATGCAGTGGATTCCCACGAGCCCTTCTTGACTGCCCTGAACCAGCGGGCGGCAAGCAGGGGGATCGGGCATCTCGTGCAAGCGCACGTGATGGATATGAAGGACATTCCCCGCGTCTTTCCGGCGATCGATCTTCTTTGGTCGGAGGGTTCCGCCTACAGCATCGGTTTTGCCAATGCGCTTGCCGCTTGGGCTCCGGCTTTGCGGCCCGGCGGCTTTTGCATTGTCAGCGAATTGGCGTGGCTGCGTGACGATCCTGTCCCCGCCCTGGCGCAGGAGTTTTTCTCCTCGGCCTATCCTGAGATGCAGCACACGAGCCGGAACGTCGCAGCGGCCCAGGCTGCGGGATATGCCGTGATCCATACGCATACGCTTCCCCAGGATGCGTGGGTGGAAGGCTATTATGACGTTCTTGAAGCGCGGGCGAACGCTCTGGTCCGCCATCCGGAGAATGCTGTCAGAGACTTTGCACGCGAGACGATGAAGGAGATTGAGGTTTTTCGCGCGTCGGAAGGAAGCTATGGCTATGTGTTCTATGTCTTGCAGCGCGGATGACCAGCGTCTCTTTTCCGATCGTGATGGCTGGACTTGTTGTTCCCATTTTGTTCTTGACTCTTCGTCCGACCTAGGCATACTGTCTCAGTATTGAGAAATAATATTTCAACCGGAGGCATGTTTGAAGCAAGGAAATTATTCGCCACGCCCGGGCAGGCTGCGGCCTGAGCGCCTCATCGTGAGAAAATCCATCGCGATTGAGCCGGGCACGCGGCTTGTCGTTGATTTCAATTGCGCCGAGAGCCCCTTGTCCTGGCTGCGCATGCGCAAGGATGGGTCAGGCAGGCCGCTGATCAGTGCCGAGCAACATGGCGCGGGCTTGCGTCTCCACGGCGATTTCATGACTGCGGCGCTTGGCCCCCGCACCACCTCCGCCTGGATCGGCCCCGTCGGCTATGGAGATCGGCGTTCCTGCGGCGATCTGATGCATGACGGCGAAAGGGCGCTCGCCGCGAGGCAGCGCTACCACCGCGCCCTCGACGCCGTGGGTCCTGAGCTGTCAGGAATCCTCGTCGAGATCTGCTGCCACGCCACCGGCATCGAGGCGGCGGAACGCATGCTGGGCCTGCCGCGCCGGTCGGGCAAGGTGGTGCTCGACCTCGCTTTGACACGTCTTACGCGTTTCTACGGGATGATCGCTTCCTCCCCTGCCGCAGGCGGGGATGAAGCCTCAGCTTTGGCGCGCTGACGCTTCGGCGCCCATCGCCTGGCGCGCCTCCTCTTTGATGCGCTGGATGAGCGACTTGAAGCCGTTCGACCTCTGCGGTGTCAGATGATCCGTCAATTGCAGCCTGCCCAGCGCCTTCTCGGCATCCGTGCCGATTATTTTCTGTGCCGTCTGGCCCGAGAACAAGGCGAAGGCGATGGCGATGAGGCCGCGCACGATGAGAGCGTCGCTCTCGCCCGTGAAGCTCAGCCTCGGCTGCCCGTTCTCCGTCACGAAGGATTTGAGCCACACCTGGCTCGCGCACCCCTGAACCTTGTTGGCGGACGTGCGATAAGCCTCCTCGAATGGGGGAAGCTCACGGCCGAGCTCGATGATATAGCGGTAGCGGTCCTCCCAATCGTCGAGAACGGCGAAATCCTGTTCGATCTGATCGAGCTTTGGAAGCGGCAAGGGCTCAACACCTTTGGTGGCCGAGATCCTATGGCCCCATTTAGGCGCTTGCGCCCGCGGCTGCAACCACCGCCGCGCGGTGCTGTCCGATATGAGCCTAAGGGCGCTCAGATGCTTGCGGCGCCGCCCGGCCCCCGCCATTCGGGGATGAAATCGTCGAGCCTCAGCGTATTCTGAGGCCTCTTGCCGTCCGACACCATGGTCGCGCGGCGCGAAGCCGTCCCTCCTGCATCCGCCTGGTTTCCGAGAGGCGACACCTCCCTCCCGATGTGCTCGGAACGCGCCCAACCATAGAGGAGTCCGATGTTGTAGAGCGCCTTCGCCTCGACGCGGCCGATGAGATAGCCCGCAGTCGTGCACACGCCTTCGCGGCCCTCGCACAGCGGATCGAGGTCGACGAGCGTTTCCAGTGCCGCGCCGACGATGGTGTCTGTCGGCTCCACGGTCGCCGCAGCCCTTGCCTCGCGGCCTGGCCGCTCCGGCGGCGAAGGCAGCAGGACGGCGATGGTCAACACGATGAGTAATATGCGCATGATGCTCATGGCTCTTGCCCTTTTTCATGAAGAGCACGCCAAGCCTAGCTGCCATTGGTGTGGAATTGGCAAACGGAACTGTCTGGAATTTTCTAAAAAAGGGAAAAACATCCCGCTGGTTAACGCTTCATTTGCCAAGCAGAGCATCATCTCGTCCTCGCGGCCCGCTTGGTTAATCATCCGAAAAGGCAATTGGCGCTACCTTGCCCGCGTGAGGAAGAAGCAAGAAGAGATCCTGGATGAGGAAATGCCCGAAGCGTCCTTCGCCGTCGGCCCGATCGGCGTTCTCGCGAGCGTCCTCATCGCGCTGATGAGCTCGGCCATCCTCCACAATCTCATCTGGCGTCAGTCGTTGGCCGTCGAGGACGGCACGGCCGAGGATCGTCCCTATATCGAGATTACGGCCAGCGAGACGAAGAAGAAGCCGCGCGAGCCCTCGACCCGCGTATCGGTAGTGAAGAAGAACTCCGACAGAAGCGCCCTCATTGCCGCCGTGCAGCAGGAGCTTTCTGCCCAGGGCCTCTTCGCTGGCGATGCCGATGGCCTGTCGGGCGAAAAAACCCGTGCCGCCATCAAGGCCTATCAGCGCCGCAACGGCCTCGCCGAGACGGGAAGCGCCGATCGCCAACTGCTCGATCGCCTGCGCTACACCGGCAAGCTCTTGTCGGCCAGCGAATATACCAGCACCATCGCGCCATCAGGCGATGAGCGCGTCATCAGGATTCAAAGAGGCCTTGCCGCCCTGGGCTATCGCCCCGGCGCTTTCGACGGCCATCTCGGCGCCCAGACCCGCGAGGCCGTTCGCCAGTTCGAGCGCGACCGCAACTGGCCGGTGACCGGCGAGATTTCAGAGCTGCTCATCGATGAATTGTCCGACATCGGAGCTTTTGCCGAAGCGCCTTGATTGGCGCTTGCCTCTGTGTCTTGTGTCATGTGTCTGAAGGCGCTCAAGGCCATGTCGGTGAAATCGGTCATCTGGGTCAAGGGGCATTTGCGCCTGTGCAACACGATGGGTCTGCCCGCCATGCTCATCAAGCGCGGCGCGGAGGAGGCGGGCAGCGTCTATGTCAAGATCAACCGCCTCGACGGTCGCGTTCTGCTCATGGGCCCGGCGCCCGGCCCCGCCTATGACGAGCGCGGCCGCCGCCGCTGGATAAGGCTCCTGGCCGGCGGCGAAGTGACGGAGCGCGAGGCCGAGACCTATCTTGAGCGCCTGCGCGCCATAGATCCCGACATTTGGATCATCGAGATCGAGGATGCCGCGGGCCTCGGTCTCCTCGACCTCGAGGGCGCTGGCTGAGGTGGGACGGGGAGGGCACTTTTCCTTCGTCATTCCGGCGAAAGCCGGAATCGAGCTTCGGACGCCCCTCTGAGCTCGTCATGCGCGGGCTTGACCCGCGCATCTGCCTCTTGCGCGAGATTTCGCCAGGGTGACGAGGGAAACAATGCCATCGTCAAGCGATTAGGCTTTTCTTAACCATGCCGCGTTCTAATCGACTGGGGCAAGTTCGTGAGTAGGCGTCTGCTTAGACGATCAATACGAACCTTGCGGGTGCGGCATGGCAACCATTCTTCCCTTTCCCCAGAAGCGCGCAACCTCCGGCAAGCAGCCTCGCCAGCAGCGCCTTGCCAAGGTCATCATTTTCCCCGGCACGCGCATGGAGCGGCGCGAGTACAACCTCGCCGACCGCACCAAGCCGATCAAGGGCGTATCGAAACAGTCGCGCTCCCAAGCGCTCGAGCTCGACGACCACTAAGGCGTCTGCGCAACGCCTTGCGCCGCCTTCGCCGTCTGCGCCTTGCAGCTTGAGCGTTCGAGCGTGCGCGTGATGCGCGCCCGGTAAGCCGGATCCTGGACGAACACCCTCACCACGAACAGCCCGCCGCGATCCCCCGTCAGCACCCGGAACGCTGCATCCTCGGGCGGCGTCTCGGCGGACTCGAGGCTGAACAGGCTCGTCTTCTTGCGCTCGACCACGATCGAGAACGGCACTTCCGACACCTGCCTGTCGTTCAGCGAATAGATATTGTCCCCTTTGCGCGAATAGACATTCGCCATCCAGTAGCTCGAAGGCGTGTCGAGCGTAACCAGCACCGGTCCTGAGCTCAGGTCGAGAACGCAGATGCCTTGCACGAAGGCGCGGCTTTGCTGGCTGAGGATCGCTGCCGCCTCCTGCTCGTCGAGCACGAGAAACCGGTTGGCGCCATGGTTTTCCGCCGCCGCCTTCATGATCCTGCTCATCTCCATGTTGGGAACGAACAGCACATAGGCGAGATGCACCGACAGGCCGAGCAGCAGAATGGCGGCAATCCAGAACAGCCGCCGCCTCACGAGCATGCCTCCTTGATGATCTTGGGCAGCGGCACCGTCGAGTTGGCGCTCTTGACGCTGCTCGCCGGCGAAAACAGCGTCAGGGTGAATTCGAGATAGGACTGGTTCGGCAGCTTCAGCCAATTGCCCGGCTGCGGGTCGCGCGCGGCAATGACCCTTATATGATTGTTGGGTTCGATCAGAGCCGTCTGCGAGAGAATCGATTCACCTTGCGCGATCTGCTGCGAATAGCCCTGCCGCGCCGTGATGCGCCACCAGCGTGCCGGCGCCATGGCCCCGGCGATGACATAGTTGCAGGAAGGATCGAGCCTTTCGCCTTCGCTGTCGGCGGCGGCGATATATTCCACCGCCTCGAAGGTGCTCATCGGCAGCCGGCCCAGGACGAGGAAATGCCCGCGCGTATAAGGATCGATGCTGGGGCTGCCTGCGGCGGGCCATGTGCGCCATGGTCCGCTGTTGACGGCGAAGCTGCCGAAATTGCCCTGGATCACCTGGCTCGCCGTGGCGAGCCCCGTGCCGATGCCGGCGATCAGAAACAGCGGCACCGCCGCAATTCCCCTGAATTTCGATCTCGCCTGAGCCATCGCCTAGTTGATGTTCTGCTTCTTGGTCCGCTTTTTCTTCTTTTTCGACCGCTCGCCGAACAGCAGGAACTTCTTCTTCTGGCCCTGAGCGGCGGCGGCCTCGGGCTTGGGCTTGCTCTTGCCGAAGAAGCTGAACATGTCCTGCAGCACCTGCACTACCGCGTCTGACGACTTGGCCGGCGCTTGGGCGCTTTCATTGCTGTCGATCTCGCCGAACTCGGCGCCGGTCGCTTGCGAAGCGCCGCTCGTGCCGAGAGCTGCGGGCAGGGCGCCTGCCACTTGACCTGGCAGAAGCCCGCCGACGCCCTGGTTCTCCGCCACATAGGTGATGTGGCTCTCGTCCACCGGCACCCCGGGCAATGCCTGCGCCATCTGGCTGAGGGAGGCTTCGAGCATGTAGCGCTTCCATGTCATGGCGGGCAGCGTGCCGCCCGTCATCCGCTTCATCTCGCTGAAATCGTCATTGCCGAACCACACGCCCGTCACATTATAGGCGGTGAAGCCGATGAACCACGCGTCGCGATAGGCCTGGTTGGTTCCCGTCTTGCCCGCCTGCGGCGTGAAGCCGAGAAGCGCCCGCCGCCCCGTGCCGTTGACCACCACGTTTGCCAGCATGTGGTTGAGCTCGGCCACCTTCTCCGCCGGCACGGTCTGGTGCAGCGGCGGAACCGTCCTTTCGCGGCTGTAGAGCAGATCGCCATTGGGCCGGCGGATCTCGAGAACCGAATAGGGCCTCACCGCCTTGCCGCCGTTGGCGAAGGAGGTGTAGCCCGTGGTGATGTCGAGAAGCGTCACCTCGTTCGAGCCGAGCGGCAGGGAGGGGACCGCGAGCAGCTTCGACTGAAGCCCCGCCATCTTTGCCGCATCGAGGATGGACTGTCGCCCGATGGCTTTCATCAGATGCACGGGAACCGTGTTGTAGGAATGCGTCAGCGCCTCGGTCAGCGTCACGCGGCCGGCATATTTGCCGGTATAGTTTCTCGGCGCCCAATTGCCGATGCTGACCGGCGCGTCGTTCACCCTTGTGTCCGGCGTGTAGCCGGCAAGCAGCGCGGCGAGATAGACGAAGGGCTTGAACGACGAGCCTGGCTGGCGCAGCGCGTCCGTCGCCCGGTTGAATTGGCTTTCCTCATAATGATGGCCGCCGACGATGGCCTTGATTGCCCCGTCGGGCGCCATGCTCACCAGCGCCGCCTGTGTCGCGTTGAAGGCCGGCGCCTCGAGCTCCAGCTCCTCGTTGACGATCCGCTGCGCCGCCTGCTGCAGCCTGAGATCCGCGGTCGACTTGACCTCGATCACATAGTCGTTCTGCAGGCCCTGCGCTTCGATGAGGGCAAGCGTTTCCTTGTACACATAGTCGAGGAAATAGTCGGGGCTGTAGTAGAGGCTCTGGCTCACCACCCGCGGCGGGTCGCGCCGCGCCGCCAGAAGCTCGCCATGGCTGATGAAGCCGACGTCGAGCATCCGGTAGAGCACCACATTGGCGCGCGCCAGCGCCTCGCTGTTGTTGGCGTGGGGCGCATATTTCGACGGCGCCTTGAACAGCCCGGCGAGCATCGCCGCCTCCGACAGCGACACGTCGCGCACCGACTTGCCGTAATAGAACTGCGCCGCCGCCTCCACCCCATAGGTGCCGCCGCCGAGATAGGAGCGGTCGAGATAGAGCTTCAGAATCTCGTCCTTCGACAGGCGCGCCTCGATCCACAGGGCGAGGAAGGCTTCGTTGATCTTGCGTCTTATCGTCCGCTCGGGCGTGAGAAACAGGTTCTTCGCCAGCTGCTGGGTGATCGACGAGCCGCCCTGCTTGACGTCGTTCGCCCGCGCATTCTCGATGAGCGCGCGGAACGTGCCCTGCACGTCGACCCCGAAATGCTGGTAGAAGCGCGCATCCTCCGTCGCCAGCACGGCGTTGATCACATTCGGAGGCACTTCGTCGAGCGGAATGGCGTCGTCCTGGCGAATACCGCGCTTGCCGATGATCTCGCCATTGGCGTCGGTGACGGTGACGGCATACTGCCGGCCCAGGTTCCAGATGTCGCCCGTGCCGCTGAACGGCGGCAGCGCATACATGAGCAGCCCGATGCCGAAGAACATGGCGAAGGTTGCCCCATCGTCGAGGATGTCGACGAAAAAGCGCCTTATGCCGCGGATGCGGAAGCGGTCGACGAAGACGGAATAGGCCGACGCCCACCGCCGCAGCGCCTCGCTCGCCTCGAACACGGACGAGCTTATGAGCGCATCGAGGCGCACGAACGCGCGGTAGATCGGGTTGTTGATCGGCAGTTTGCTCAACGCTTCAAAGCCCCGCCTGCTGGCACTTGGGTCTAACGGCTCCGGTCCCCGCGTACTTATGCAGCCTCAGGCCCCTTCGATGCAACATAAGACGAGCCCTCCGCTCTTAGTTAATGCGCAAAATCCGGCGAAAAATGGCTCGGGCGTCGACAGGCGGCTTGCAAGGGCAGGGAGGACAGGTGGCGCAAAGCCCGATTATGGCTCGGAATTTCATCTCAGGTCCAACTCACTTTGATTTTGCGCCTCCACCACCTTGGCGACGAATCCTGAGCTTGACCCAACTGATCATCTGTTGCTTGCCGAGTCTGCTCGACAAAGTCGACGATCATATCCTCAACGGCCCTGTTGATGTCCTCTCCTGCCAGAGGCACGAGCCGATATCCGCTTTACGCAAGAGGAGGTTTAACAGATATAGAGAGGTTCTCTTGTTGCCATCGGTAAAGCAATGACCGCCGGCGACCGACTCCACAACGGCAGCAGCCTTCTCTTCGACCTTCCTGTAATAGCCCGTATAGGGACGGGCAATTGCTCCTTGGACGGCGCCGAGATCGCGAATGCCGGGCAAACTTCCAAACTTCAGTGCCCGCTTTTATAGTGCTTCTTAGCGATCGGAGAGCCGCGCCAATGCGGTTGAAAAAGTGCGGGTCGTCTCGTCAAGTATCTTGGCCGAGCTATCGCTTGTTTTTATTTGTCGGGTTTTCCCCCGCGAAGAAACCCGCCACCGGGTCTTCCCATCATTGGCGACAACGACCGAAACCTTATCGACGGGCAGTGCCTGTCGAGCGTCGCGGCTGCGTGATTTCTTCATCGCCATGAATCCTTCTTCCAGCAAGCATATTGGAACGCCACCAATTAATGTCAAGCAAATGGTGCAAGAACAGGGACTTAGGTCTTTGCTCTGGCATGCCCCTGGCGAAAGTCAGTGTCCAGCTTCGGACGCCTTCTCAGTTCGTCATGTGCGGGCTCGGCCCGTGTATCTGCCTCTTGGAAGAGATGGGCTTGACCCACTGATCTGCCGCCTGCCACATGAAGCT
>DATBMX010000439.1:0-14626 GCA_036554625.1 Aestuariivirgaceae bacterium | reverse complement strand
AGCCTTCGAGCGGATAGCGCGAGATCGAAGCGCCGAGAAACAGGAGATCGTCGAATGTCGGCAGCCTGCGCTTGGCGCCGCCGCCGCGGATATCGTAAATGCCCGTCGTCGCCGCCCGCCTGATCTCCGACAGCGTGTGGTCGTCGAATGTGTGCGACTTGCGCGGCGTCGTTCGTGGGATGTTTGGGTCCATGGGGACGGCCCGCTCAATATTGATCGGCGTGGTCGACGTTGAAATTATAGAGCTTGCGCGCCGAACCATAGCGGCGGAACTCATCTGGTCGTGCCTTGATTTGCGCCCGCTCGAGTAGCGCCGTTAGCTCTTTGCGATGCTCCTCGCGCATTTCTTTCTCGATGCAGTCGGCCCCGAGGCTCTCCACTTTCCCGCGCACATAGAGTCTGGCCTCGTAGATTGAATCGCCCAAAGCCTCCCCCGCATCGCCGCACACCACGAGATTGCCGCGCTGCGCCATGAAGGCCGACATATGCCCCACCGACCCGCCCACGACGATGTCGATGCCTTTCATCGAGATTCCGCAGCGCGAGGATGCATCGCCGTGAATGACGAGCAGCCCTCCATTGCCGGTCGCCCCGGCTGACTGGCTGGCATTGCCTTTCACCCGCACCGTGCCCGACATCATGTTTTCGGCAACTCCCGGTCCCGCATGGCCATTGATGAGGATTTCGGCTTCCTTGTTCATGCCGCCGCAATAGAAGCCGACATGCCCGTCGATCTCGATGTGCAGGGGAAGCGTGAGGCCGCAGGCGATGGCGTGCTGGCCCATGGGGTTCTTGATCCGCCAGCTCCGCTCGTTCGTGTCCTTGGGAAGCGAATGAAGCCTCTGGTTCAGCGCCCGAACCCCTTCTGACTCGAGGTTGTAATCGATCACGCGCTGCCCCAGCTGTAGATGGTCTGGGGCGCGGGCTCCCAGATGCGCGCCGCCTCGGCGCCGGGCAGCTGGGCGATAGCGCGATATTCCGTTGCCATGGCAACCCAGTCCTCCGTCTCCGCCAGCACTGCATGCTTGCATGCGATCGGATCCCGGACGACCGCGAATCCGTCCGCCGTTCCGACGCAAAACGTGTAGAAGCCGTCGAGATCCTTGATGCCTTCCGCAAGCGCCTTTTTGAGGCTCTTGCCCTGACGGAGCTGCCAGGTGAGATAGGCTGCCGCCACTTCCGTGTCGTTCTCGGTCTTGAAGCGAAGCCCCTGGCGCTTTAGCTCTTCGCGCAGGCGATTGTGGTTGGAAAGCGATCCGTTGTGGACGAGGCAGAGATCGGCACCCGTCGCGAAAGGATGCGATCCGGCGGTCGTCACGGCGCTTTCCGTCGCCATGCGCGTGTGGCCGATGGCATGCGAGCCCTTCGCCTGCCTGAGCTTGAACTTTTCTGCGACCTGGATGGGAAGCCCGACCTCCTTGAAGATCTCGATCGCCTGTCCGGAGCCGACGACGCGCACCTGCGGCTGATGAGTGTTGAGCCAGTCCGTGACGCGGCTTTCCTCGGCATCCGTCACGAGCAGCGCATGGTTGCCGATCACCTTGATCTTGGCGTCGCATTTGAGCGCCTTCTCGAGCCCGGCGTCGACCGCCTTCCAGGCGAATTGCGCATCATCATGGGCGAGCGTCAGCTTTATGAGGCCGCGCCGCACCTTGTCGCGGTAGAGGGCAACGCCCGCCGAATCCGGACCTCGGCTGGTCATCTCGACCAGCATTGGCGTGAACAGCTCGCCGAGCTTCGCGTGAAGCTTCGAATTCTTGAGATAAAGCCCGACGATGCCGCACATGACGCACCTCTTGCAGAACCTCGTTGACTTAGCAGTTCTGCCGATTTCCTACAACTGGTAGGAAAAAAAATTTCATTAGATGAACGTTTCTAAGGCTCTCGCAAATGCGAGATAATGCTCAGGAATCTGATCGGCAGCGCCCGGAGCTCCTCCGGTCCATGCGGCACGTCGGCATCAAAGAAGAGCGAGTCGCCGGCGGTGAGAACATACACCTTGTCGCCATGGCGGTAGCCGACTTCGCCTTCGAGCATATACAGAAACTCGATTCCCTCGTGCTGGAAGACCGGAAACACATCCGAAGTCTCGGTCAGCGTGACGAGATAGGGCTCCACGATAAGCGGTCCGTCGCGCGTATGGCCGAGAAGCTGGTACTGGTGGCCGGCTCGCGTGCCCCGCCGCTCGATCTTGAGGCCCTGCCCCGCTCTGACGAATGTCGCGTCGCGAACCTCCTCGAAGCTGCGAAACAGAGAGGTAACAGGCACTTGCAGCGCGCGCGAGAGCGACTGCAGCGAGGAGAGTGACGGCGAGGTCGCGCCATTCTCGATCTTGGACAGCATCCCCGCCGACATGTCCGCAGCCTTGGCGAGCTCGCTGATGGTGATGTTCAACTTCTCGCGAAACCGCCTGACCTCATGGCCGATGGCCTGCTCGAGCCGTCCCGGACGCGCACCCCCATGCGGATCCTGATAGGGGAACTCGGCAGCGCCATTCCTGTCTCGTTTTCGTCGATTTCTCTCCAAGGTGCTCAACTCGAAATTGCATAAAACAGTGCTGTGGGGATGCATCGGTGCCAGCTTGACTTTTGGTCAGCCGAACTGTCTTCTTTCCTTGTAGCAAAAAAATTTGCCCGTCACGCAATTTCGATGGGCAAGGAGCCGTAAGGGCTGGAGGAAGTGCCGCCGATCAAAGGCCGGCACGGGCAGAGAGGGCAATCTCTATGGGAACCAACATAGACGCAACGATCACGATTTTCACTGAATTCTACTACTGGGTGACGATCGTCTTCATGTTTTTGATCCATATCGGCTTTTGTCTTTATGAGGTTGGTGCTTCGAGGCGGCGCAATCACCTTTCCACCCTCATGAAGAACACTATGGCGATTCCCCTGGTGACGATCACGTTCTTCTTCTTCGGCTGGTGGATCTACTTCGCTTTCCCCAATGGAGGGCCTGACGCCAGTCTCGCCGGCCATGCGGCGCCTTGGAGCCCCTTGATGTCGACTCACCTGTCGGGACCCTCCGAAGGCGTCGAAGCGGCGACCGCCGCCTATTGGCACCGGCTGAACGGCGTCTTCTGGGGCGCCTTCCTGCTCTTTTCCATCACCACCGCCTCGATCGTATCTGGAGCGATCATCGAGCGCGTGCGCATGGGCGCTTTCTGGATCATCGCCGTGCTTCTGGGTTCCGTGCTCTGGATCCTCGATGCCGCATGGGGCTGGCACCCGCTGGGGTGGATGGTGAGGGAGCTCGGCTATCATGACGCCTACGCCTCGGGCGTGGTTCACGCCATCGCCGGCGGCGCGGCTCTTGCCACGCTCATCGTCTTAGGTCCTCGCATCGGGAAGTTTCGTCCCGATGGCACGCCGCGCGATATACCTCCGCACAATACCTGGCTCGTCTGCGTGGGCCTGCTCTGCATCTTCACGGGATTCTGGGGATTCTATGCCGCATGCAACATCCCCATCATCAGCCCGGCCGTCATCGCGGGCCAGATTACGGGCGAGACATGGACGGCAACCAATATTTATCTCGCCCCGACCACCTTGTCGGCCATCACCTTCAACTTCCTCATGTCGCTGTCGGGGGGCATGCTGTCGGCCTACATCATTTCACGCGGCGATCCGTTCTGGACCTTCTCCGGCGGGCTCTGCGGCGTCATCTCCGCTTCGGCCGGCAATGATCTCTACCATCCGATCCAGGCGATGCTCATAGCCGCAATCGTGGTGGCGATATGCTATCGTCTGCACTACTGGGTGGAGCGCCGTTTCAAGATCGACGATGCGGTGGGCGCCGTTGCAGTTCACGGTTATGGCGGTTTCCTGGGCGTGGTTGTGGCGGGCTTCATGCTGTGGGGCACGCCCTCGTCACCCTATGAAGGCTTTGCCGTCATCACCCCATGGGGCAATTTCATCGGCGCCGTGATCATGTTCGCTTTGGGCTTCGTTCCCGTCTTTGTAGTGGCCAAGATCCTCGAAAGCGTCGGCCTCTTGCGCGTGCCGCCGCGCGTTGAGCTCGAAGGCCTAGACTTTGCGACAAATGAGACCTTCATGGCCGCGGTCAGCGAAGTGACTGCGGCCGAAAAAGCCATGGTGAAATAAAGAGCGGAGGAATCGACATGACCACCAATGGAATGACGAACTGGGCCGTCGACCTCAAGGATGTCGGGGCCATCTATCCTTTCCAGGGCTTGGAATGGCTCTTTGTCCTCCTTGGCCTCATCTTCTGGATCGGCTGGCACGTGCTTCAGACGAAGCAGGAGAGCGAAACGATTGAACAAGAGATGCGCGCCGATCCGCGTGGCGACAAGACTCGCGTAGCCATCGACCGCTACTACTACTAGACATCCAGCCCACATACGGTGAGCACCGGCGGCAACACCGGTGCTCTTTTTAGTTTTCTTAACCATCCATAAATTGACTGGCCGCTACGATGCAATTTGCGCGGGTAGACTCCCGCTCGGAGGCATCGATGAACAAATCGGCGGATTTCTGGAAGAATCGGGCATGGCTGGTCGCTTTTGGGCTCCTCGTGCTGCTTGCCTCGCCCGTCCTCGTCCTTGGCGGCATCGAAGGTCTTGATTCGCTCCCGCCGGCCAATCTGGGATCGGAAGATCGCACGAACTGCCTGGCCTTGGCGGCGATGGCCGGCCTGCTCCTCGTATATTTCGTTGCTCTGTTCAAGATTTCCGACCAGCAACGGGATCTCGCTTTCGCGCAGCTTTGCGAGACTTGGCGCTAGCCTGTCCAGCAACGCTTGCGCCGATCCGCGCGCATTAAATTGACAAGGCCACCCTCCTGCAGCAAAAGCCTTGCCAGCTTGTGCCGCGGGATCATCGATGGTTCGACGCAAACTCACTCATCTCGAAGCTCTCGAGTCCGAAAGCATTCACATCATGCGCGAGGTCGTGGCCGAGTGCAGCCGGCCCGTTATGCTCTACTCGATCGGCAAGGATTCAGCCGTGATGCTGCATTTGGCCCTCAAGGCCTTCTATCCTGCCAAGCTCCCCTTCCCCCTGCTCCACGTCGACACGCGCTGGAAATTCCGCGAGATGATCGAGTTTCGCGACCGCATGGCAAGGACGCATGGTTTTGAATTGATCGTCTATACGAATCCCGAAGGCGTCGAGCGCAGCATCGGCCCGTTCACCCATGGCTCGGCCCTCCACACACAGATCATGAAGACGGAGGCTCTGAAGCAGGCGCTCGACCATTATGGTTTCGACGCCGCCTTCGGCGGAGCCCGTCGCGATGAGGAGAAGTCCCGCGCCAAGGAACGTATCTTCTCCTTCCGCGATTCCCGCCACCACTGGGATCCGAAGAACCAGCGTCCCGAGCTGTGGTCGCTCTACAACGCCCGCATCAACAAGGGTGAATCGATCCGCGTCTTCCCCTTGTCGAACTGGACCGAGCTCGACGTCTGGCAATATATCTTGCAGGAGCAGATAGAGATCGTGCCTCTCTATTTTGCGGCCGAGCGCCCGGTGGTGAACCGCGGCGGCCAATTGATCATGGTTGACGACGACCGCATGCCGCTTCTCCCCGACGAGCGGCCCGAGCAGCGTCTCGTCCGCTTTCGCACGCTCGGCTGCTATCCCTTGACCGGCGCAATTCCCTCCGCCGCCGCTTCGCTGCTCGAGATCATCGAGGAGATGCTCACCACCACAAGCTCCGAGCGCCAGGGCCGCGTCATCGACCATGATCAGGCGGCATCCATGGAGAAGAAGAAGCAGGAGGGCTATTTCTGATGCTCCGGCGCACCGAAACGCCCTTGGCGGTCGAAACCTATCTGCGTGCTCAGGAGACCAAGGACCTTCTCCGCTTCATCACCTGCGGCAGCGTCGATGACGGCAAATCGACGCTCATCGGCAGGCTTCTCTACGAATCGAAGATGCTCTTCGAGGACCAGCTTGCCGCATTGGAACGCGATTCCAGGCGTGTCGGCACCCAGGGAGGCAAGCTCGATTTCGCCCTTCTCGTCGATGGTCTCGCCGCCGAGCGCGAACAAGGCATCACCATCGACGTGGCCTATCGCACCTTCACGACCGACAAGCGCAAATTCATCGTCGCCGACACGCCGGGCCATGAGCAATATACGCGCAACATGGCCACCGGCGCCTCCACCGCCGAACTCGCCGTCATTCTGATCGATGCCCGCAAGGGGGTCCTTACCCAGACCCGCCGCCACAGCTTCATCGTCTCGCTTCTCGGCATTCGCAGCATCGTCCTCGCAGTGAACAAGATGGATCTCATGGGCTATGCGGAGGAGGTCTTTCACGCCATCGAGGCCGATTACCGCGCTTTCGCAACGGAACTCGGCCTGGCCGACATCTGCTGCATCCCTCTCTCCGCCCTCAATGGCGACAACATCGTCCACAGGAGCACGAGCATGCCCTGGTATCAGGGCCCCGCTCTGCTGTCGCATCTCGAAACCGTGCCCCTGCGCCAGGGTCCGGGCGCGGAAACCTTTCGCATGCCCGTCCAGTGGGTCAATCGGCCGAACCAGACTTTTCGCGGTTTCGCCGGAACCATCGTGTCGGGCACCGCCTCGGTCGGCGCAGATATTCGCATCTTGCCCTCCGGCAGAACCTCGCGCATCAGCCGCATCGTCACGCGCGATGCCGATCTCGCGGAAGCCGTGGCCGGTCAATCCGTCACCGTTACCCTTTGCGATGAAGTCGATGTATCGCGCGGCGATGTGATTTGCACTGCCGATCAGCCTCTTGCCGTGGCCGATCAGTTCGAGAGCCATGTGCTGTGGATGGACAATTCGCCCATGCTGCCGCACCGGCCCTATATCATCAAGCTCGGCGCCTGCAGCCTGCAGGGCGCGTTGTCGCAGCCGAAATACAAGGTCAATGTCAACACGCTCGAGCATGTGGCCGCCAAGACCCTCGAGCTCAACGAGATTGGCGTTTGCAATCTCGAGCTCGATCGCCATGTGCCCTTTGCTCCTTATGCCGAGGCGCGCGAGCTTGGCGGCTTCATCATAATCGATCGCTTCACCAACAATACCGTCGGCATGGGCATCATTCACTTCGCCCTGCGCCGCTCGACCAACGTGCACTGGCAGGCCCTTGACGTCGACAAGCGCGCCCGCGCCGGCAAGGCCGGTCAGAAGCCCTGCGTCCTGTGGTTCACCGGCCTTTCGGGTTCCGGCAAATCGACCATCGCCAATCTTGTCGAGCGGAAATTGCACTCGCACGGGCACATGACCTACCTGCTCGACGGTGACAATATTCGCCACGGCCTCAACAAGGATCTGGGATTCACGGCCGCCGACCGCGTCGAGAATATCCGCAGGGTCGCGGAGGTCGCCAAGCTCATGGCCGATGCCGGGCTCATCGTGCTCGTCTCCTTCATCTCCCCTTACCGCTCCGAGCGCTTGCTCGCCCGCGAGCTCATGGACAAGGGCGAGTTCCTGGAAATCTTCG
Source organism: Aestuariivirgaceae bacterium (assembly GCA_036554625.1). Lineage (GTDB taxonomy): Bacteria > Pseudomonadota > Alphaproteobacteria > Rhizobiales > Aestuariivirgaceae > DATBLQ01. Next base: position 7,191 of record DATBMX010000439.1, on the reverse strand, counting down.
TCGATACTCCTCTCGAAGTCTGCGAGCAGCGCGATCCCAAGGGTCTCTACAAAAAGGCGCGCGCCGGCGAGATCAAGAACTTCACCGGCATCGATTCCGCTTATGAGCGCCCGGAGAAGCCTGAGCTCACGATTGACACGACGCGTTGCAGCCCCGCCCAGTCAGCGGGGATCATTTCCGAATTTCTCGAGAGCAACGGTCACTTGTCGCCGCCGCCGCGCTAGATGGCGCAAGTCAGCATCACCTATTTGAGCGGGCCTGACATCGCCAGGCTCCCGCTGAGCGACGACGAAATTCTGGATGCGGTGGAAGACGGCCTCCGGGCGCAAGGCTCGGGCGAGGCAGTCATCGAGCCGCGCGTGCATCTGGTGCCCGACCGCTCCTTCAACGGCCACTTCAATGTGCTGCGCGGCTATGTCGCCCCTCTCCGTCTGGCAGGAGTGAAGATCGTGGGCGATTTCGTCGACAATTACAAACGCGGCCTGCCCTCCGAAATGGCGCTGATCAATCTGTTTGATCCGGAAACGGGCAGCCCCAAGGCCATTCTCGATGCGACCGCCATCACCGACATGCGCACCGGCGCTCTCACCGCTTTGGGCGCCAAGCATCTCGCCCGCAGGGACGCGAAAACCCTGGGTCATGTCGGCGCCCGCGGAACCTCCTACTGGAACATTCGCCTGCTCGATAAGCTCTTTTCCTTTGACAAGATCCGCGTCCACTCCCGGCGCAAGGAGAGCCGCGAGGCCTTTGCCGCCCGGCTGGAGAAGGACCTGCAGAAGAGGATCACGATTGCACCCGACTGGCGAAGCTGCCTCGAAGGGGCCGACATTCTCGTCGAAGCCTCCCGGCTTGAAGCCCGCGCCGAGCACTTCAAGCGCGACTTCGTGAAAAAGGGCGCGCTCGTCATTCCCTATGGCACCGTCAGCGCGCTTGAGCTCTCGCTTCCCGCCATCATGGACAAGATCGTCGTTGACGATTTGGGCCAGTTCCGCGCCGGCAAGTTCGGCGCGCTGCGCCCGCATATCGACCAGGGGCTGTTGAGCGAAGCGGACGTCCACGCCGAGCTTGCCGAGATCGTCGTCGGCACAAAAGCGGGTCGCGAAAGGGAAGACGAGACGATTCTCTTCTGGCACCGCGGCCTGTCTCTTTCCGACATCGCGCTTGCCGCCGCCATGCTGCGCAAGGCCGAAGAACTCGAGATCGGCCAGAGTCTCGCTTACAGCTGAACAAGCCTGCCACTGCGCACGAGCTCATCGGCAAGCCTCTCGACCTCCCGGCCTACCGGTCGATCCTCATCGATAAACGGGCTGATGGCGCGGATGGCGCCGTATAGCTCCTGCAGCTTGCGCGCGAGCCTCTCCGGCCGCGCCAGATCGACGGCTTGAGCCGCCGCGAGGAGTTCGAAAGCGACGAGGAGTTCATAGGCCTCGCAGAGTGCGGCAAGCTTCTCGACCGCAAGCGGCGCATGGCTCAAGGAATCCTCCTGACCGTCGGCATTGTGGCTGGGCATGATCGCCACCGGATTTGCCCGTTGCACGACCTCGCCGCGCAGCGCTTCGATGGGCTTCATCAGCGGGCCGAAGCCTGCGCGCTCCACGGCCTCCGATGACAGGAGCGGCGGCAGGCCGCTGAAGCCGGCGCTCATCAGCCGCGCAATGCGCGACACGCCGTCGGTTGCGCACCAGCCGAGGGCGCGGGCAAGGTGGTCGGCCGCGAGCGCAAGTTCGATCTGGTGGAAATTCCCCGTTGTCTCCACGCGCTTTGCCTCAACCAGCACGGCGGGATTGTCGGATGGCGAGTTGAGCTCGACCGCGAGGATTTGCGCCAGCGTGTCGAGGGCTGAGAGCGCTGCGCCGAACACCTGCGCCATGCAGCGAAAGGAAAGCGGATCCTGCAGCCGCCGCGCTTTGCCTTCCTCCACGAGAAGCCCGCCGCTGACGAGCCTCATGATCTTGGCAGCCGCCTTGCTCGCGCCGGGGTGAAGCCTGAGTTCGGCAGCATCGGTCCTGAACGGGGAAATATTCCCGCGAAATCCTTCGAGCGCCAAGGCTCCCGCCGCAACGTGGCTTGCAACCGCGCGCTCCGCGCGAACGAAGGTGAGCGCGGCCTGCCCCGTCGTGAAGGCCGTATTGTTGCACAGAACTTGCCCGTCCTTTGGCTCGAGCTTGAGGACCGAGATTTGTGCCACGCGCAGCGCCTCGGCAGCCTGCATGCGCCGGCCTTCGAAGAACATCTCGCCTTCTCCGATGAGCGCATGGGGGATGGCCGCCATGGCGACGAGATCGGCAGCGCCGATCGAAGCCGAGCGCGGCATCACCGGCGCAAGTCGCCCGTTCAATGCCTTCGCCAGGCAGTCGGCAACGCCCTCGCTCTGCCCTGCGGCTCCGGTCAGCATGGTGTTGAGCCTGACCGACATGATCGCCCGCACGGCAGGCTCGGGCAGCGGCGCCCCCACCCCTTGTGCCCTCCCGCGCACCATGCGGTAAGAGAAACTCTCGAGCGCTTCCGCAGGCAGAATCTTGGTCACCCGCGCGCCGAGGCCCGTGTTGAGCCCGTAAGCCGGAATGCCGGCCTTGAGATAATGCTCGACCACGGCCCGGCCTTGCCGCATCGCCTCACGCGAGGAAGGAGCGATCTCGACGAGAACATCGCCATGCGCAATATCGTGAACCCTCTGCGGCGTCAGCGATTTGCCGTCGAGAACGATAGCCATGGGTTGCGCTCCGCTGTGCCTCTACTCCAACAAGGGTCCGACGAGGGAAGCGACTTCGCCGCTTCGGATGATCATTCGCGCCGCGTCGATATCCCGGCTGAATTCACGGTCTGTCAGCCGGCGCGCGATCTTGGTCCGCACGATGGCATGCGCCTCCTCCAAGGAGACCGAGCTCTTGAGCGGCCTGCGAAAATCAAGCCCCTCCGCCGCCGCCAGCAGCTCGATCGCGATAATTCCTTCCGTATTGGAGTTCATGCGATGGAGCCTGAGCGCCCCGTGCATGGCCATGCTCACGTGATCTTCCTGATTGGCGCTGGTGGGCAGGCTGTCGACGCTCGCCGGATGGCTGAGCATCTTGTTTTCCGAAGCGAGTGCGGCCGCCGTCACATGCGCGATCATATATCCGGAATTGAGCCCCGGCTCCTGCACGAGAAAGGGCGGCAGCTCGCTGATCGTCGTATCGGTGAGCTCGGCGATCCGCCGCTCGGAGATCGAGCCGATTTCGGCGATGGCGAGCGCCATCATGTCGGCGGCGAAACCCACGGGCTCGGCGTGGAAATTGCCGCCCGACAGAACCTCGCCGTCCTCGGCGAAGACGAGCGGATTGTCGCTCACGCTGTTTGCCTCGATCAGCAGCGTGCCGGCCGCGGTTCTGAGCACATCGAGTGCCGCCCCCATCACCTGGGGCTGGCAGCGGAAGGAATAGGGATCCTGCACTTTGTCGTCGCCGGTGAGATGCGAGGCGCGGATGGCGCTGCCCTTGAGAAGTTCGCGATAGAGATGCGCCAGCTTCGCTTGACCCGGATGCGGCCGTACGGCCTGGATGCGCGAATCGAACGGCGTGTCGCTGCCTTTGATCGCGTCAACCGACATGGCCCCGGCGACGATTGCCGCCTGCATGGTGCGCTCTGCATCGACAAGGGCGTGAAGCGCTGCCGCCGTCGATACTTGCGTGCCGTTGAGAAGCGCCAGCCCCTCCTTGGCTCCAAGCGCCAAAGGCTGAAGCCCGATTTTCTTCAGAGCCTCGGCCCCGGCCATCCGCTTTCCCGCGACCAAGGCTTCCCCCTCGCCGATGAGGACGAGCGCGAGATGGGCAAGCGGCGCGAGATCGCCCGATGCCGCGACCGAGCCTTGCGCCGGTATGACGGGGATGACATCGCCATTGATGAGTGCCACGAGTGCGCGCGCGGTTTTTGGGTCGATTCCGGAATGGCCCTTGGCGAGCGAGGCGAGCTTGAGCAGCATGATGAGTCGAACCGTGGCGCTGTCCAAAAGCTCCCCTGTGCCGGCCGCATGCGAGCGCACGAGATTGATTTGAAGCTGTCCGAGATCTGCAAGCGCGATCCTAGCCGTTGCCAATTTTCCGAAGCCCGTATTGACGCCGTAGATTGCCTGATCGCCGCGGATGAGCTTGGCCACCGCCTCATGAGAAGCGGTGATCGCCGCGAGCGCTTTCGGCCCGATCGCAACCTGCACCGCGCCAGCAAGAGGCGCACGAATTTGTGCGAGCTTGAGCCCCTGGTTGTTGATTTCGATGATCGCCATGTCTCTTCCTCAGCCGGTCAATCTCGCCAGCGCCGCCCTGAAGCGCCGCGTGATGCTCTCTTCATTTCCATGCCTTCGCTCTTGAATCACGGGCTTTCCTGCCACGATCACCTCCTTCACGCAGCCATTGCCGCCTGAGAAAATCCAGCTGTCCAGCAGCGCGTCACCTTTCCGGCCGATGAGCGAGGGATGATCTTCATCGAGGATGACGATATCGGCGCGAAGGCCGGAAGCGAGCGCGCCCTGCGGCTGGCGAAGCGCTGCTGCGCCGCCGGCGCTTGCGGTTTCGAACAGCCGCCGCCCCGTCGATCGACCCGGCCCCTTCGCCACCACATTGCGCCGATTGAGCGTGAGCCGCTGCGAATATTCGAGCTGTCGCAGATCCTCGGCAACGCTCACCGTGATGTGGCTGTCCGATCCGATGGCAAATGCGCCGCCGTTCTCCAGGAAGCGCGGCGCGTTGAAAATGCCGTCGCCGAGATTGGCCTCCGTCGTCGGACACAGGCCCGCGATCGCTCCCGAGCCTGAGAGCCTGTCCGTCTCCTCATCGCTCATATGGGTGGCATGGATGAGGCACCAGCGCGATGTGAGATTCTGATGCGACATGAGGAATTCGACCGGACGCCGGCCATGGCGCGCAAGGCATTCCTCAACTTCCTTCTTCTGCTCCGCCACGTGCATATGGATCGGGCCTTCCGGGCGCATGCGGTTGAAGGCGTTTATGACGTCGTTCATGAGCTCCGGCGTGACGGCCCTCAGCGAATGCGGCGAGATGCCGAGCCGCATTTCTTCCCGCTCGCGTGTCTCATCTGCGAGCCGCGACACGATTGCGAGATAGGAATCCGCATCGTTGATGAACCGTCTCTGCCCCTCCTGCGGCTCTTGCTTGCCGAACCCGCCATAACGGTAGAGCGTCGGCAGGATGGTGAGGGCGATCCCCGCCGTCTTCGCTGCCGCGATGCAGCGCAGCGACAGCTCGGCCGGATCGGCATAAGGCCCCCCGTCGGGCGCATGGTGCAGATATTGGAACTCGCCGATCGTGGTGAAGCCTGCTTTCAACGCTTCCACGTAAAGCTGGGCCGCGATGGCCTCAAGCTCGTCGGGCCCGATCCTCCGCGCTAAGCCATACATGATTTCACGCCACGTCCAGAAACTGTCATGGCTCGGCCCGGCGATTTCCGCGAGCCCTGCCATGGCGCGCTGATGCGCATGAGAATGGACATTGGCCATGCCCGGCACCGCGATGCCTCTGATCAAGCGTCCTTCCGATCCATGATGGCCTGCCGTGAGCGCGCCGATGAAGCCCTTCGCATCGATCTCGATCAGCACATTTTCGCGAAACCCCTCAGGCAGAAGGGCGCTGGCCAGTCTCAGCTTGCGCTCGCTCATGGGCTGATCCTATATTGTATATACAACCTTCTAAGCTATCATTGCGATGCCGACAACAGCTTCCACGCCGCTGCTCATCACCAACGCCCGCATCGCCACCATGGGCGAAGGCGCACCTTACGGCTTGATTGACAAGGGAGCTGTGCTGTTCGACGAGTCGAGAATATTGTGGATGGGTCCGGCTGCGGAAACCCCGCCCGCGCGCCGCAAGCTTGACGCGAAAGGCCGTGTCCTCACGCCGGGGCTGATCGATTGCCATACGCACATCATCTATGGCGGCAATCGCGCCTCCGAGTTCGAGCAGCGCTTGAGCGGCGTCTCCTATGCCGAGATCGCCAAGGCGGGCGGCGGAATCCTATCGACCGTGCGCGCCACACGCGCCGCATCGGAGAAGGAGCTTGTCGCCGCCGCCCTGCCCCGCCTTGATTCTCTGCTTGCCGAAGGCGTCACCACGATCGAGATCAAATCGGGCTACGGCCTTGATGTGGAAACCGAGATCAGGATGCTGCGCGCTGCTCGCGCACTCGCCCGCCGGCGCCCGGTCGATGTCGTCACAAGCTTTCTCGGCGCTCACGCCCTGCCGCCCGAATACGGCGGCAACCGAGGCGCCTATGTGAAGCTCGTATGCGACAAGGCTCTTCCTGCCGTTGCCAAGGCGAAGCTCGCCGATGCCGTCGATGCCTTCTGCGAAACCATCGCCTTCACCCTTGAGGAGACAGCGATGGTGTTCGAGGCGGCCCGCGCCCTTCATCTTCGCATCAAGCTTCATGCAGAGCAGCTTTCCAACAGGGGCGGCGCCAAGCTCGCCGCCCGCTTTTCGGCGCTTTCATGCGATCACATCGAATACCTCGACGAGGAGGGCGTCGCCGCCATGGCGACCGCCGGCACCACCGCCGTGATTCTGCCGGGCGCCTTCTATTATCTGCGCGAGAAACAGGCGCCGCCCGTCGACCTGCTGCGCCGCTATCGGATTCCGATCGCCGTTGCGACCGATCTCAACCCCGGAAGCTCGCCCCTTCACTCGCTGATCGCGGCCATGAACATGGCCTGCGTGCTTTTCGGGCTCACACCGGAAGAAGCGTTGCGCGGCGTGACCGTCAATGCCGCCCGCGCCCTTGGGCTGAAGGACCGTGGCGTCATCGCCGCCGGACACAAGCCTGATTTCGCACTGTGGAACGTCGAAGCGCCGGGCCACCTCGCCTATCCGCTCGGTCTCAATTCCTTGGCGAGCAAGTTCAGGAACGGCCGCGAAGTAAAGCCATGAAACCGCTCGGCACGGCAAGAACCGCTGAACCGCTCTACCGCCAGCTGAAAGACCGCATCCGCGCGCAGATCAGCTCAGGCGAATGGCAGCCCGGCAGCCGTGTTCCCTCCGAATACGAGCTCGTGGCCCAATATGGCGTCTCGCGCATGACCGCCAACCGCGCTCTGCGCGAGCTGATGCATGATGGCTATTTGAATCGCATCCGTGGCCTTGGCACCTTTGTCAGGGAGCCGCCGCACCATACGAGCCTGATCGAGCTGCGCAACATCGCCGAGGAAAT
>DATBMX010000308.1:0-10280 GCA_036554625.1 Aestuariivirgaceae bacterium | reverse complement strand
GGCATCACCCTTTTGGCCGCGAGCGTAAGCTACTATTGCTATCGCCTCATTCTTCCCGAGGTCACGACGCCGCCGAAGATTACGCCCTTCCAGCCATGGCCGATCCCGGTCTTGTCGGATTTGCCCATTCTCGGCGGCATCATTTTTCGCCAGACGCCGCTTACCTATCTTGCCTTCATCGCCACCGCCATGGTCGCTTGGTTCCTTTACAAGACGCCGGCCGGTCTCGCCGTGCGCACGGTGGGTGAGAATCCGGCGGCTGCCGAAGCGCAGGGCGTCGATGTCATTCGTGTGCGCATGGGAGCCGTGGTTGCCGGCAGCGCCCTGATGGGCATTGGCGGCGGCTTTCTCACCATGTCGGCCTTCAACTCCTTCTTTTTCGAGATGATCAATGGCCGTGGCTGGATCTGCATCGCCCTTGTTGTCTTCGGATCCTGGCGACCCGGCAAGGCATTGCTCGGGGCCCTGCTCTTTGCTCTCTTCGATGCCTATCAGTTGCGTCTGCAGCAGCTCGCCGGCGCTTTCCTTCCCTATCAGATCTTTCTCATGCTGCCTTTCATCCTTTCGATTCTGGCGTTGATCGTCATGTCGCGCCGTGCCACCTATCCGCGCGCCCTGATGGTTCCTTATTACAAGGGAGAGCGGTAGCATGGACCTCGACATTCTGGTCAAGGGCGGCGTCCTGCCCGATGGCCGCCCTTCCGACATTGCCATCGCTGCCGGCAGGATCATCGCAGTCGAACCGCGGATCGACGCCACGGCAAGAGAGGTTGTCGATGCGCAGGGCTGCCTCCTCTCACCCCCCTTTGTCGATGTCCATTTTCATATGGACGCCACCCTCTCTTACGGCATTCCGCGCATCAATGAATCGGGAACCCTGCTCGAGGGCATCGCGCTCTGGGGCGAACTCAAGCCCATGCTGACGCCGGAATCAGTGATCGACAGGGCGCTTGCCTACTGTGATTGGGCGGCGGCCATGGGCCTTCTTGCCATCAGGAGTCACGTTGATACTTGCGACGACCGTCTCCTTGCCGTCGAAGCCCTGCTCGAGGTGAAGAAGAAGGTTGCTCCTTATCTCGATCTTCAGCTTGTCGCCTTCCCGCAGGATGGCTTCTACCGCAGCACCACCGCCAAGGCGAACACCATCCGGGCTCTCGACTTGGGCGTGGAGGTGGTCGGCGGCATTCCGCATTTCGAGCGCACGATGGAAGATGGCCGCCGTTCGGTCAGCGCGCTCTGCGAGTTGGCTGCCGAGCGCGGCCTCATGGTTGATCTGCATTGCGATGAGACAGACGACCCCAATTCGCGGCACATTGAAACCCTGACGGCCGAGGCGCGCCGCCTCGGTTTGTCGGGACGGGTGGCGGCCTCGCATCTCACCTCCATGCATTCAATGGACAATTACTATGTCTCGAAGCTCTTGCCGCTGATGCTGGAAGCTGGTGTCGCCGCCATCGCCAATCCCCTGATCAACATCATTATCCAGGGTCGGCACGACACCTATCCCAAGCGACGCGGCATGACCCGCGTTCCCGAAATGCTCAAGCAAGGCATTGCCGTAGCGTTCGGCCAGGACTGCGTGCTTGACCCCTGGTACCCATTGGGGGCCGCCGATATGCTGGAGGTCGCTTTCATGGGACTGCATGTGGCGCAGCTCACCAGTCCCGCCGATATGCGCCGCTGCTTCGAGCTCGTCACCACCGCGCCTGCGCGGATCATGGATTTGCCGGGCTATGGCTTGGAGAAAGGCGCGGTCGCTAGCCTCGTCGTGCTTCAGGCATTAGACCCCGTCGAGGCGATCAGGCTCAAGGCCGCCAGGCTGGCTGTCATTTCCAAGGGCAAGCTTATCGCAGTGACCAGGCCCGCGACGTCGGAAATCAACCTGCCCGGCCGACCCAAGCGGGTCGACCGCCGCCACAAGCTTTCGATCAGGGGGATGCATGGTGCAAAAGCATAATATCACGGTGGTGGATCACCCGCTCGTTCAGCACAAGCTCACCTTGATGCGCGACAAGAACACACCCTCGGCAATCTTTCGCAAGCTGTTGCGCGAGATCAGCCTGCTCCTTGGATATGAGGTGCTGCGCGATCTCCCCCTGTCCACGATCACGATTGAAACGCCCTTGGCCGAGATGCAGGCGCCCATCCTGCTCGGCAAGAAAGTCGTCTTCGTTTCCATTTTGCGCGCCGGCAACGGCCTGCTCGACGGCCTCGTCGATCTCGTGCCCTCTGCCCGCATCGGCCATATCGGGCTTTATCGCGATCCCGAAACGCTGCAGCCGGTCGAGTATTATTTCAAAGTGCCCGCCGACATTGCGGAACGGCCGGTCGTGCTCGTCGACCCCATGCTGGCCACGGGCAACTCGATCACCGCCGCAATCCGGCGGGTGAAGAACGAGGGCGCCAGGGACATAAAGCTCGTCACCCTGTTGGCTGCTCCTGAGGGAGTCGATCATCTCTCTCGCGCCCATCCCGACGTCCACGTCTTCACGGCAGCGATTGACTCCCATCTCAACTCCCATGGCTATATCGTGCCCGGGCTTGGTGATGCGGGCGATCGCATGTTCGGCACAAAGTAGCCGCGAACTGGACGTATAGGGTTGATTAACCAGGCTTAAGGATTGATTGCGGAAGTTTGCGCAAGTGCTCGGTTAAAGAAGATGGCTGATAAAGAAATAAACTCCTTCTTCATGGCCTGCGGGATAGTTTTCGGTCTGTGACGGGGCAGCTGCAGAGAGTCGCCTCGGGGATCGTGAGTGGGAGCTTTGGTGTGGCTGGATCGGCGGAACCGCGCGACGGGTTTCAGAATCACGGCAATCGTTTGTTTTGCAGCGACGGCACCCCGCCGCGTGTGCTCTTGGCGGAAGACTCCGGTGCAGCACGGATCCTCACTGCTGCCCTTCTGAGCCGCATGGGCTGCAAGGTCGACGCCGTGGAGCACGGCGAGGATGCCGTTCTTTGCGCCAGGGAAAAAGATTACGACATCATCGTTCTCGACATCGAGATGCCCGTGATGGACGGGGTGTCGGCCGCCAGGGAGATTCGCGCCATGGGCGGTGACAATGCCAACACACCGATCGTTGCCTTTTCCGCCTTTCTCGCCGACACCGCCAAAGCCGGCTCGGTTCAATCCGTCTTCGATCAAACCTTGGCCAAGCCTGCCGGGCGTCAGGCCATACGCTCGACCTTGGAGCGGGCCCTGCGCGAGAAGACCTCCCGTCCCGCCCCACTTATTCTGAGCCGCCGCCCGCAATCCGCTGCGCCCGACGACTATCTCGTCGACGCGGAGGGAGTAGGCCAGGTCCGATCCAACCTGCCCGAGCAGGTCTGGGCGGGGCTTGTCGATACGGCATTGGGCGAAATTCGCGAGAGCCTGATCCTGGCCGAATCCGCCCTTGAAGCCGGAGATTGGGATTGCCTCCAGTATCATTGCCATAAGATCAAGGGAACTGCGCGCACCTTCGCCGCGCCGCAATTGGCACGTCGGGCCGAGGACATTGAGGCCTGTTTCCCGAGCTGTGAGCCAGGCGCTCTCGTGGGCAAGCTTGCCGACCTGCGGCATTGCGCCGATCGCACCTTGGCAGCCATCTCTGTTCTCCGCGAACTGTGAGCCCGCAATGAAGAAGGCGCCGCACATCGGCATGCTGGGGGAAAGCCTGCCCATGCAGCGTCTCTTCACGCGTATCGAAGCTATTTCCGGCTCGCGCGCGCCTGTGTTCATCACGGGCGAGACGGGAACGGGCAAGGAACTCTGCGCCTCTGCCATCCACGCCGGGAGCGAGCGCGCCAGGGGTCCCTTCATCGCCATCAACTGCGGGGCCATTCCCCGCGAACTGATCGAATCGGAGCTTTTTGGCCATCTCAAGGGATCCTTCACCGGCGCCCTTGGCGATCGCAAGGGAGCCGCTGCCCTGGCCCATGGCGGCACCCTGTTTCTCGATGAGATTTGTGAAATGGACACGGCTCAGCAGGTGCGACTGCTGCGCTTTCTGCAAACAGGCACGATCCAGCCCGTCGGCTCGTCGATGAGCCAGCCGGTTGACGTGCGCATCATCTGCGCGACGAATCGCGATCCCAGGGCCGAGGTCGCGGCGGGCCGCTTCCGCGAGGACCTCTATTTTCGTCTTCATGTTCTGCCAATCCATATGCCCCCACTGCGCGAGCGTGGCGATGACATCCTTTTGCTCGCGCGCAGCTTTCTCGCGCAATTCTGTGCCGAAGAAGGAAAATCGGCTAAGAGTCTGAGCGCGGCTGCCGAAGCTGCGCTGATGAACCATGCCTGGCCGGGCAACATCCGCGAGCTCCAGAATGTCATCCGCCAGGCCATTGTTCTAGGTCATGGGGAGGAGCTTGAAGCGGCGACGCTTTCTTTGCCCTCCAGAATGGACGAGCGGTCGCGTCAGGCGACGATTGATGGTTTGCGGGGATTGCACCAGGCCATGAGCCTTCCCCCGGCCTTTTTCAGCCGTGAGCTGTGGCGCATAGAGCGCGATATCATCGAAGGAGCAGTTGCGGCCTGTGGCGGCAGCGTGCCCAAGGCGGCGAGGATACTGGGCGTCAGCCCATCCACCCTTTATCGCAAGCGCGACAGCTGGGAGCTACCGAGCCGTCATTGAGCCGAGATCATCGGCGAAAGAATCGTGAAATTCGAATCTGTCGAGAATCTGGAGAACCTCGGCAAGATCGGGGCTGAGGCGACGGCGTAGGCGGCGACGTTCGGCAAGCGCGGTGCGCTGATCCGCTGTGGTGTCGTTCGGCGCCATGGGGATGTCCCTCCGGCGCCAATCGTCTCATCGATCCTCTAAGAAACCGCTAAGTGTCTGCCCAATTGCACCCAATCAAGCGAACTTCAAAAAAACTTGATCGTCTATCTACTGGAACAATGGGCGGATTTCTGCCCTATTGTAACGAAAGGCCTTACAGTTTTATCGCTCGGGAGGATAAAAATGAGAAAGCAGAGATTGGTTCCGGTCGCCATGGCTCTTCTGCTGGGTGCGGCATCCGCGAGTTGGGCAGGACCGATAGAGGACCGCCAGGAACTGATGAAGCAGAACGGTCAGGCCATGAAGGTTCTAGGCGCCATGGCGCAGGGCGAGAGTCCTTTTGATGCCGCTGCGGTCGCGGAGCATGGCAGGGCAGAGGCTGATCGCTTCGAGCGGGTCAAGACTCTCTTCCCGGCGGGGACCGAGCAGGGGCCTCCCGAGACCTATGCCAAGGCCGAAATCTGGTCCGACCCCGAAGGCTTCGCGGCTGCGGCGGATCAGGCCGTGCAGGCGGCGCGCGCTGTCGCGGCCGTGACCGAGCAGGCGCAGCTCGGCGAGGCCGTGGGCGCGCTCGGCGGCGCCTGCAAGAACTGTCACGACAAATTCCGCCGTCCGAAGGATTGATTGCGAGGCATCTCGCCTAACGTGAGGTGGATTGCCACGGGCCTCGTGCTGGTGGCTGCCACCGTCGGCGTTTTCTTTGTGCTTTCAAGGCCAGAGCCTCTGACCGCAGCGGACCTGCCGCGCCACAACGCAAACCCCGAGCGCGGCAGGCTGCTCTATATCATTGGCGGCTGCATCTCTTGCCATCGCCCTCCTGAAGGGGATTCGAGCATGAAGGCGGACCTTCCGTCAGGCGGCCGCCCCCTCAAAACGCCGGTCGGCGCGCTCTATCCTCCGAACATCACGCCCGATGCGGCCACAGGCATTGGCAGTTGGAGCCCTCTTGACTTCGTCAATGCCGTCTCGCGAGGCATTTCGCCCAACGGGACGCATTATGTGCCGGCTTTTCCCTATGCATCCTATCACCGCATGCCTCTGGAGGATGTGCTCGACCTGCAAGCTTATGCAGTCTCAATTCCCCCCGTTGCGGCCCCTGACCGCGAACCGGTGCCATCCTGGATTGGCGCTCTGCGCCGAGGTGTCGGCCTGTGGAAGAAACTGGCCATGCGCGATCCCTCCTTCACACCTGACCCAACCAAGAGCGAAAGTTGGAATCTTGGGGCCTATCTGGTGAACGCTCCCGGTCATTGCGGCGAATGCCATACACCGCGCAACCTCTTCATGGTGCCCGACGGGCGCCGCCACTTGGCCGGTGGTCCCCACCCCGAGGGTGAAGGCAGAGTCCCCTCCTTGCGCAATTTGGTCGGTCGCGGGCGCTATGCCGATGCCGAAGAGCTGACCGACGCCATGCGTTTCGGAGAAATGATGGGCTATGACCGCTTGTCCAGCGGCGGCATGGGCGATGTCCAGGCAAATCTGGCGAAGCTTCCCGAAGCCCATGTGCGGGCGATCGCGGAATATCTGCTCAGCTTGAAATGACAGCCGCCCAGGCTAGAACTCGGTCTGCGGCTTTAGGACCTGCTTGCCGCGGTAGAGGCCGGTTTTCAGATCGATGTGATGGGGCCGATGCAATTCGCCCGTCTGTTTGTTTTCCACATACGTTACCGTCTCTTTCCGATGGCCGGAACGGCGCTGGCCGCGCTTCATCGGTGTCGTTTTCTTCCTTGGCACTGCCATGACTGTGCTCCAATCTAGGGGGTTAACGCGCCGCGCCAAGCTGACTTGCAAGGCTATGCCGGCACCAGGGTGGGGCGGCTTATACCTGCCCCTTGATCGCATTTCCAGAGCCTAGCTCTCCGCGCAGGTCGCGAGCCCGCCCAGCGACCCCATGCGCTGCTGGATCAAATCGGCCTTCCTGCGCACCGCCGGCGACGGCTTGCCCGCATTTCTCTTGAGCGGATTGGGCAGAACGGCGGCGAGCAATGCTGCTTCGCGACGCGACAGCTTGGCGGCGCTCTTGCCGAAGTGCCTGCGCGCGGCGGCTTCTGCCCCGTAGATGCCGGGTCCCCATTCGACGATATTCAGATAGACTTCGATCAACCGCCGCTTGGGCCAAACCGCGTCGATCCACAGCGCCAGGGGCATCTCCACCGCCTTGCGAAGGATCGACCGGCCTTCCCAGAGAAACAGGTTCTTTGCCGTCTGCATCGCAATGGTGCTGGCGCCGCGCAAGGGCTGCTCGCCGCCTTCGAATGCATCCTCGACCACCTCCTGCATCGCGCCCCAATCGACACCCTGGTGCCGGCAGAAGCGCGCATCCTCGGCAGCGATCACCGCCCGCGCCAGTTCAGGCGAGATCGACCGGAGCGGTTTCCAGCGGTAGTCGAGCGCCTGGCCCTGCACCAGGCGCTCGACCATCAAGCTGCTGATAGGCGGCGGCAGCACAGCATAGTGAAGCGTAAGCAGGATCGGCAGACTGGCCGCGACAAGCACCAGAAGTCCGGCGCCTCTCGCCCAGCGGCGAAAGGCCATTGATTGCGGTCTGACCCGGTCGGCAGCGCCTTTCGGATTTGGTCTGACCATGCTTGAGTTCATGTCACCCGGCGTCTAGGACTGAACGGAACGGCCTTTATCACATTGGCCCCGTTCCCGAACAAGATGCGGCCTCCCATGAGTTTTCCGGAAGCATTGCGCGAGATTGCCGTGAAGGTCGAGCATTGCTTGGATGAGATCCTGTCGCCTCCCCACTCTCCCACGTCTCGCCTGACCGCGGCGATGCGCTATGCCGTGTTGGGCCCTGGCAAGCGCTTGCGAGCCTTTCTGCTCATTGAAACGGCGCGCATGTTCGCCGTGCCGGAGGCGCAAAGTCTGCGCGCGGCTGCCGCTCTTGAATGCTTCCATGCCTATTCGCTGGTTCATGACGATCTCCCGGCCATGGACGACGACGACATGCGCCGCGGCAGGCCCGCCTGTCACCGCGCCTTTGATGAGGCGACTGCCATTTTGGCCGGCGATAGCCTGCAAGCACTGGCCTTTGGCATCTTGGCGCAGCCTCAAACCCACCCCGACCCTGCGATCCGCGCCCGGCTGGTGGCGCTTCTCGCCGAGGCCGCGGGGCCCTGCGGCATGGCAGGCGGGCAGATGCTCGATCTGCAGCCTGGCAGCGACAGCGGAATGGAGAAGCTTCTTGCGATGATGGAGATGAAAACCGGAGCTTTGTTCTCCTTCGCCGTCGATGCCGGATCACTGATCGGCCACGCCTCCGATGCAGATTTCCAGCGCTTGCACTCTTATTCAACGAAGTTTGGACTTGCCTTTCAAATTGCAGATGACATTCTCGATCATGCGGCAAACATCGAGCCCGCAACAAAATCAAAGCCGAGGAAAACCATCATTGGCATTGTTGACATGTTGGGTTTGGCGGGTGCAAAGGCACAGGCGGATGCACTCGCTGCCGAGGCTGCTCAAGGGCTCGCAGTATTCGGCGACAGGGCTGCGATGCTGCGCAAGGCCGCGCGGTTCATCGTCGAACGGCAACATTAAAAGACAGGAGTACGCCAATGGCGCTTGAACAACTCAGGGCAGAGATAGAAATGTTGGTCCAGCAGATGGACAATCAGCCTGAGGATATTCACGAGCTGCACGCTCGCATTCGCAGCAAGCTGAACGAGATCAAGGCTATGGGCATGCCGCTTCCCGACGACCTTGTCGCTCTCGAAAGGCGTCTGGACGGGGAGGAAGCGGCTTCGACAGGCCGAACCCGGTCCCGTGCACCGGGAGGTGCAAGGCGCGTGCAGCAGCGCAGTCGTGCGCGCCGGACTGCAAAGCGCGCCAAGCGGCCAGTAAAGGCCGCCAAGAAGACGGCTGCCAGCGCGCGCAAGAGCAGGCGTGGCGCCAGCAAGGCGGCGCGGAGCGCACGCGGCGGCTCGAAAAAAGCCAGGCGCGCAACGGCCCGGACGGCGAAGAAAACGAGGGCTTCGGGCGCCAGGAAAGCGCGGCGTGCTCGCGGCAGAAACCGCTAGCTCTCCGCGGGGTCCTTGCTGCGAGGAACGCGGGCGATCCAAGACTCGAGCGGAATCAGCACCGCCAGAATGAAGAGCGCCAGCGCGGAGCCAAGGACCGCAAGCCCATAGCGTTCCAGTCCACAGGCAAGCCCGACGGCGCCGGCGAGCCACATTCCGGCGCCGGTCGTCAGGCCCTGCACATTGCGACCCGACTGAATGATCGTTCCTGCTGCCAGAAATGACACGCCGACCGTGATCGCCTCGATGATGCGGATGGGATCCGAGCCGCCTGTCTGCCGACTGACTTGCGCGTGAAGTTCGAGCGTGAGGATGGTGAACAGCCCCGCCGCCAGGGACATGATCATATGCGTCCGCAAACCCGCCGGCCGGTTTCTGAGTTCCCGGTCAAAACCGATCACCGCCCCCAGAATGGTCGCGACGAACAGTCTGAGACCATAGTCGGCGATCACTTGCACCTCGCTTGCCGCTTGGGCGAGAACATCGCTCATTGCGCTGGGACTCTCCAGCGACGCGCAACATAGCTCTCGATGATCTCGAGGAATTGCTCGGTGATCCTCTCGCCCCTTAGGGTCATTGTCTTTTCTCCATCGATGTAGACCGGCGCGGCCGCTATCTCTCCCGTGCCGGGCAAGGAGATGCCGATGTCGGCATGTTTAGACTCCCCCGGCCCGTTCACGATGCATCCCATGACGGCAAGCTGCAGCGTCTCGAATCCGGGATAGTCGCGCCTCCAGTCGTTTTGCCGGGTCTGCACATATCCCTGGATCCGATGTGCCATCTCCTGGAATGCGGTTGAGGTTGTCCGCCCGCACCCCGGACAGGCGATGACCATCGGTGCAAAGGCGCGAAGACCCATGCTCTGCAGAAGCTCCTGGGCAACCAGTACCTCACGCCTTCGCTCTCCCATGGGCTCGGGCGTGAGCGAGATTCTGATCGTGTCGCCGACTCCCTCCTGCAGGAGAACGGCAAGGCCTGCAGCGGACGCCACGATGCCTTTCGATCCCATGCCGGCCTCGGTGAGCCCGAGATGCAGTGCGTATTGGCATCGCGCCGCCAGCTTTCGATAGACGGCGATCAGATCCTGAACCTCCGAGCATTTGGCCGATATGACGACCTTGTCTGCTCCAAGCCCCAGCTCTTCCGCGCGCGCGGCGGAAAGCAGGGCCGATCGCACCACCGCCTCATGCAAGACTTCCCTCGAGTCGGCCGGAGAAGCAGCCTTCGCATTTTCATTCATGAGTTCGGTCAGCAAGGATTGATCGAGCGAGCCCCAATTGACGCCTATGCGCACGGGCTTGCCGAATTTCAGCGCCGTCTCGATCATCGCGGAAAAATTGCGATCTTTTTTGGCTCCGAATCCGACATTGCCGGGATTGATCCGGTATTTGTCGAGCGCCTCGGCGCAGGCGGGATGCTCCTTGAGAAGCGTATGGCCGATGTAGTGGAAATCTCCGATAAGCGGAACGTCAACACCCATGGTCGACAGCCT
>DATBMX010000248.1:0-9506 GCA_036554625.1 Aestuariivirgaceae bacterium | reverse complement strand
GCGAGCGAATGCTTGGAGCCCGGATTGAGCAGCACGATCGTGCCATAGCCGCGCTTCATCAGGTCGCGCAGTTGCGTATTGATCTGCCCGGTGTCAAGGTTCTGGCAATCAAGCTCGGCACGCTTGTTGAAATCGACGTCGAGCGCATCGGGATAGCCGTAGCCCGTCCCCTCCTCCGTCACATCGAAGAAGCGCTGCTGCGTCTTGCCGCGCAAGGCCTCGGTGTGCATGCCCATGTCGTGCGAGACATGGGGCTGTCTCGTGGTGGTCAAGCCCGCCATACGCGAACCTCCTCATCATAGGGATCCCAGGTGTCGATCTCGCGGGGAACGACGGAACGGATCGCCACTTCCTCCGAGGCAAGAGCGACAAGATTGTCGCTCTCGTAGAGAACCATGGGTTTCGCCGCCATGCTGTCCTTGGCCATGCCGAGCGCATCCTTGGTGGCAATGAGATAGGTGAAAACGCCGTCGATCTCCTTGATCGACTGCTTGAGGGAATCCTCGAGCGTCGCCCCATGCTCGAGATTGTAGGCCGTGTAGACGGCGAGGAGCTCAGAGTCGCAATTCGACATGAAGCGGTGGCCGCGACGCTCGAACTCGCGCCGCATCTGCCAATAATTCGTGAGCTGGCCGTTATGGACAACGGCGATGTCATTGTAGGGATAGGCCCAGTAGGGATGGGCGGAGCGGATATCAACGTCAGATTCCGTCGCCATGCGCGTGTGGCCGATGCCATGCGTGCCCTTGAACGCATCGAGCTTGTATTGCGAGGAAACGAGCTTGGCGTCGCCCAGATCCTTGATGAGCTCGAGCGCATTGCCCATGGAGAGAATTTCGGTGCCCTCGACGTCTTCGACATAGTCGGCAAGCTTCTTCATCTCGCCGTCGAACTGGATGCGGTAACGGAATGCATATTCGGTCACCTCCTCGCGGTCGATGACAGTGACGCCAAGCTGCTTGAGCCGATCGTCGACCACGCCGCGGCGGCGCTTGATCTCGTCATGAATGTCGAAGCCCTTCCGCGTATCCTCCTGCTCCGCCACCTTGAAGCGCATGACGAACTCGTTGCGCCCGGGCGAGCCATAGATGGCATAGCCGGTCGAGTCCGGCCCGCGGTGCTTGAGCGACTGCAGCATGGACGTCATCTCGGCGCCGATATTGCCAACGCCGTCGCGGTGGATAAGCCCTGCTATGCCACACATGTTTCCGTCTCCTTCAGCCTAAGGCAGGCAATCCATGTACATCTTGATGTCCCACTCCGTCGCGGTGTGGAGAAAGCGCTCCCATTCGTCGCGCTTGTACTCGTCATAGAGTCTGTGCATCTCGCCGGGCAGCGCCGACTTGATCACGTCGTCCTTCTTCAAGGCTTCGAGCGCGTCGCCCAGCGTCATGGGAAGGCGCTTCACCTGCTTGCCGGCCTCCATGGCGGCATAGATGTTGCGCTCTTCCGGCGGGCCCGGGTCGATCTTGTGCTTGATGCCGTCGTCGGCGGCCTTGAGAATGCCGGCCGCCATGAGATAGGGGTTCACCATGGAATCGACGGCGCGATATTCGAAGCGGCCGGGAGCGGAAAGCCTGAGGCCCGTGGTGCGATTCTGGAAACCCCAGTCGGCGAAGACGGGCGCCCAGAAGCCCGTATCCCAGAGGCGGCGATAGGAGTTCACCGTCGAGCAGCCGATCGCGGTCAAGGCGGCGAGATGCTTGACGATGCCGCCGATCGTGTAGAGGCCGATCTTGCCCGGCATCTGAACGTCGCTGCCCTCGGGCATGAAGGTGTTCTTGCCGCCGCGGCGATACATGTAACTGTAGTCGAGGCCCGGGAGATTCTTGGGATCGTTGCCCAGGGGCTTGAATTCATCCTGGCCTTCCGCCCAGAGCGAAATATTGTGGTGGCAGCCATTGGCCGAGACGCCCATGAAGGGCTTGCACATGAAGCAAGCAAGGATGTTGAACTCGCGGGCCACCTGCGCGCAGATCTGCCTGTAGGTGGACAGGCGGTCGGCGGTGCGCAGGGCATCGTCGAAGTTGAAATTGAGCTCTAGCTGGCCCGGCGAATCCTCATGGTCGCCCTGGATCATGTCGAGACCCATCTTGCGGCCATATTCGATGACGCGCATGTAGACAGGCCTCAAGCTTTCGAATTGATCGATGTGATAGCAATAAGGGTTGGAAAATCCTCCCGCCGCCTTGCCCTCCTCGCTCTTCCTGAGCCACATCATCTCCGGCTCGGTGCCATGGCGCAGGCGCAGACCGTGGGTCTTCTCGAACTCGTCGTGAATGCGGCGGAGATTGCCGCGGCAGTCGGCGGTGAGGTAGCCGCCGGGATTCTCTCGCTCCTCGCGGTTGCGGAAGAGCGTGCACCACATTCGCGCCACCCGCTTGTCCCAGGGAAGCTGCATGAAAGTCTCGGGCTCGGGGATGCCGACAAGCTCAGCGGCCTCCGGTCCATAACCAAGATACTCGCCGCGCCGGTTGAGGAAGAGATTGACGGTGGCGCCATAGACGAGCTGGAAGCCGCCGCTCGCGACATTCTCCCAATGGTCGGCGGGAATGCCCTTGCCCATGATGCGGCCGGTGACGGAAATGAATTGCAAATAGAGATAGTCGATTCCCAGCGCGTCGATCTTCTTGCGAACCTGCTTGACCAGATCGTCCCGGCCAGGCGCTTTGACGAATTTCTCTAAGTCGGTCGGCATATGCCCTCCCTGCGGCGATTATTATCGGAGTCGACCAATGCTACCAATCCCGCACCGAGGGAGACAACTGCTTCAGCTCCATGGAAACGGGCTCTTGGACACAGGATGGAGTTTGCCTTCGGCGTAGCGGGAAAAGCGGAAGGGTTCGAGGAGCCGCGATTTCTCCCCGGCGATCTCCTGTGCGGCGAGCTTGCCCACCCCCAGCATCTTGTAGCCGTGGTTCGAGTCGGCGATTACATAGACATTGTCGCGGAACTCGTCGAAGACAGGAAAGCTGTCGGGCGTGAAGCAGCCGAGCCCGCCCGATTTTTCGTCTTTCTTGTAGAGGCCGATCTTGCCTTCGAAGCGCTTCTGGCAATGGGCGAGCATCGAACACCAGCTGTGGACGAAATTCTCGCCGACGATGAAATCGGGGCTGTCTGGACCATAGGGATCGACTTCTACCTCATCAGGATCCTCGCCGACGACATAGGGGGACGAGCCGCCTTGGACGCCACCGAAATTGAAGTCAGGCTTGTAATAGAGGCCCCAGAGCTTGTCGGTGATGAGAGAGCCGTCCACATCCGAATAAAGGGGTGCATCGGTGTCGACGTGGATGACAGGCGGCATCCTGCCGTCGTTGGTCTTGTGCATGTTGGGATCGACGCCGAGCGTCCCCTCCTCCAGGCACCAATATTTCCACATGCGGATGCCCTCATGCATTTTCCCGTCGCGCCCCCTGATGTCGATGGTTTTGGGCAACTCGAGCATGTTCCAGATTCGGTTGACCCAGGGCCCTACGCCTGCGACGACATAGTCGCAGGCAATGCGGCCCTTGGTGGTCAGAATGGCGGTGACGGCGCGGCTGTTGTTGCCGAACTCGAAACCCGTGACCTCGACGCCGGTCGCAATGCGCACGCCCATGCCTTCCGCCTTGGCGGCGAGACCGTAGATCGAAGCCGTGTTGTTGGCGTAGCCGCCCTTCTTTTCGTGGAGAACGGACGTGATCCCCTTCGCCTGCCAGTCGTCGAAGAGACCCCTCATATAGGCCATGGACTCCTTTTCGCCTTCGACGAAAGTCGAGGGATAGCCGATGGCCTTCTGCTGCTCATAGATAGACGCGCAGCCTTCATGCATGACCTCGGGAGAAATCTGCATATAGCCTACGGGATGGTAGCTGTAGGCCTTGGGGTCGCTCTCCCACACCTCGACCGAATGCGCCATGAGCTCGCGCATGGCCGGCTGGAAATAATTGTTGCGGACGACGCCGCAGGCAATGCCGGAGGCGCCGGCGGCAAGCGCCGTCTTGTCGAGTACGAGAATGTCCTCGCCCGATCCCCGCCGGCGGGCCTTAAGCTCCTGGGCCAGGTGATAGGCGGTGCTCAACCCGTGGATGCCGGCGCCAATGACCGCATATTTCACCCCTGCCGGTACCGCCATGAACAACCTCGGTTGAGCCGCCAGCCCATGAGCGCGCTTGACGCAGGGCCTATCGCTCAGGCCATAATGGGCCAAACATTTGACCTTTTGCAACCAATTACTTGCCAATCGAGACCAATGTAGGCCAATGCCGCCCCCGCAACAGGACTTCAAGGAGAATATGGCGGAGGCGCCGCGCGAGTTGATCGATGCGGAAGCGCTGGGTCTTGTGCCCGCAAAGAGCGCCAATGCCATCACGTCCCGCCTGAGGCACGCTATCGAAACCGGAGTGTTCGCCGACGGCGACCAACTGCCGCCGGAGAGGCAATTGGCGGTAGCGCTCGGCACGGCGCGGTCCACCATCCGCAAGGCGCTCGACCAGCTCGAGCAAAAGGGCCTCGTGGTGCGCCGCGTGGGCAGTGGCACTTTCGTGAATTATTCGGGACCGCTGCAATCGACGGCGGGAGACGTTGCCGATCTCATCAGCCCGCTGCAGCTCATCGAGACGCGGCTGGCGGTCGAACCCTACATGGCCAAGCTCGCCGCGATTCATGCGACGCAAAAGGATCTCGACGGAATCGAAAGCTGCCTCGAACAGCTCGAAGCGGCGGCGGCCGACCAGGACCGCTTCACCCACTGGGATGCCGAATTCCATCTGCATCTTGCGCGCTGCGCCCGCAATCCGCTCATCATGCATATATATCAGCAGATCAATGACGTGCGCGCCCAGGCCCAGTGGGAGCGCATGAAGCGGGTGATCCTGTCGGTGGAAAAAATCGGCGCTTATAATGAACAGCACCGGGCAATTTTCCAGGCCCTGTGCAACCGCGACGTTGCCGCCGCAGTCGAGCAGATAACGCGCCATCTCGAAACAGCGCGGCAGGACCTCTTAGGAGCCGAGGACAAGTAGGCGCGATGAACCCTGCGCTTCTCGGGCTCGTCGCAGCCGCCGCCTGGGGCGTGCATGACGTTATCGGGGCCAGGGTGAGCGCCCATATCGGCGCCGTCAAAACGGCGACGGCCGTCACCGTCTTCGGTCTTATCCTTCTCACGCTGTGGCTTGCCGCAGCGGGAGGATTCCCGTCGGCTCAGCTCGAGCAGGCTTGGTGGCCGGCCCTATCCGGCGTGTTCCTGGCGCTCGCGACGATCTGGCTTTTCGCCGCCATGACGGCGGGATCGGTGTCTCTGACGCTTCCCATTGTCATGTCCTATCCAGCCACGTCGCTGATCTTTGGCGCGCTCGCCGGGCGGCCGCCAAGCCTGGCGCAGATTCTTAGCGCCGCCCTCGTCATCGCCGGCGTCATCATGGTGGCGAGAAGCGGCCCAGGGGAAAGCGAGCGCGTTGGAAACGTTCGCCTGGCGATCGGGCTGGCGCTGCTGTCGCATCTCACTTTTGCCGTGGGCAATTTCATCGGACAGCATGCCGCCACCATCTATGGGGCTCTTCCCGCAACATGGTTGTCGCGCATCGGCGGAACGGCCGCCATCGTTCCCCTCCTCTTCATCACGAGCAGCAGGCCGGGAGAGTTTCCCTCGGGCTGGCTGCCCTTTCTTCTGCTCATGGGTGGGCTCGACGCATTGGCGCTGTCGATGCTCAATCTCGGAGGGCACACATCGCAGCCGGAGCTCGCGATCGTCACGGCATCGGCCGCGGGAGTGATCGCAATTCTGCTGGCATGGGTGTTCTTCAGGGAGCGCATTGCGCCGCTGCGCTGGTTAGGGATTATCATGACCTTCACCGGCGTGGCGGCGCTCACGGCGATCAAATAGGCGGACGACATGATCTCAATCAGCGAAAACCAAGCGGAGCGCTTCAACCGGGACGGTTTCGTCGTGGTGGAAAAGGCGCTCGAGGCAGATGTCGTCGAACAAGCGCGCGGGCGCTTCGAGCCGCTTTTTGCCGGCAAGTTCGAGACGGGGATCTACCCCGACGAATGGAACTGGCGGATGGGACGCGACCGCGAAGACTTGACGCGCCAGATCTGCAACGGCTGGAAATCAGATCTCACCATCGCTTCGATCGTGCTGAGGGCCGATATCGGCAAAGCTGCGGCGCGGCTGAGGGGCTGGCCCGGCGCGCGTATCGGCCAGGACAATGTGATCTGGAAACCGCCGGGGACCAAGCCCTTGGGGTTTCATCAAGATGACAGCTACAACAAATGGATCGTGCCGGCCGAAATGCTGACCTGCTGGATCACGCTCGACGATACCAAGGCGCATCAAGGCACGATCGAATATGTGCGCGGTTCGCATCGCTGGCCCATCGCGCCGCCGATCAAGCAATTCCACGCGCCCCAGGACCCCTTGAGCGACCTCTACCCGGCTGCAAAGGCGGCGGGCGTCGAAAAACCGGACATCGCGCCCATCGAAATCCCGGCGGGCGCCGCCGTCTTCCACCACGGAAGAACCTGGCACGGGTCGCGGGACAACAGGGGTGATAAGCCGCGGCGCGCCGTAATAGCCCATTGCATTTCCGCGGCGGCGACGTTCCACCCCCTGCACATCAGCTATATCTACAGCCGATACAAGAAGGTTGATTCAGTGGAGATGGACGAGAGCTTTTTCCCGGTGCTTTGGCGGAACGACGGCTACCGAACGCCCTGGCTCGACGGCTATATCAAACTTGGCAGGGAGGCCCTTTCTCAACAATAGGCTCAGGCTATACATTTCGTCAGGCAATGTATCCTCCTGACCGATTGATGGTGCCAAAATGAACTTCATCCAGCTCGAGCGAAACGGCATTCGCGCTGTGGCGCGCATCGACGGCGACCAGGCCATCACCATGCGCGGGGTGCAACGCATGAACGAGCTTGCCCTGCGCGCCATCCGCAACGGCATGACCCTTGAGGAAGCCGCAGAAGACCTGGGTGCCGGAGAGATATTCAGCTATTCGGCGCTTCTGGCGGCGGGCGAAGTCCTGGTGCCCCTCGACCATCCTGACCCGGCGCATTGCGTGATCACAGGCACGGGGTTGACGCATCTCGGCAGCGCGGCGGCGCGCGATGAGATGCATCGCAAAGCCGAGGCGGAGACGGGCAGCGAGACCGATTCGATCAAGATGTTCAATCTGGGCCTCAGGGGCGGCAAGCCGACGCAGGGAGCGCCAGGGGTTCAGCCGGAATGGTTCTACAAGGGCGACGGCGCGGTCCTCGTCCATCCGGGCGGCGACATTCCGCTGCCGGAGTTTGCCCTCGACGGGGGCGAGGAGCCTGAGATTGCCGGTCTCTACATCGTCGGGCCGGGCGGCGAGCCATGGCGCGTCGGCTTTTCATTGGGAAACGAATTCTCCGACCATGTCATGGAGCGGCAGAACTATCTCTATCTGGCCCATTCGAAGCTCAGAGCCTGCCCGATCGGCCCGGAGGTCAGAACAGGGCCTCTGCCGGCCAGCGTAACGGGCGAGAGCAGAATTCTGCGCAATGGAAAAGTCCTGTGGCAGAAGCCCTTCCTGAGCGGCGAGGCGAACATGTCGCATTCAATCGCCAATCTCGAGTATCACCACTTTAAATATGACATGTTCCGCAGGCCGGGCGATGTGCACATACATTTCTTCGGCACGGCGACATTGAGCGTCGCCGACGGCATCAGAACCGCCCCTGACGACGTGTTCGAGATCGAGTTGACAGAATTCGGCAAGCCGCTGCGCAACCGTCTCGTGCCGGCGAAGAGCGGCTTTTCCTACGGCGGTATAAAGCCCCTCTAGCTCCTCTCGTCACCGGCCATGACGCGACCCCCTTCCCCGGAATGACAAGCTTTATTCCGCCGCTTCGCGTTTTTGCTGTGCGAGGTGAAAGGGGCGATCATGGTTAAGCGAGGGAATGCGTCTGCGCGTTTCCACCACCTGCGCCAGGTCGATTTCGGCAAGAACGATGCCTTCTTCATCGCCACCATCGGCAAGGACCCGGCCCCAGGGATCGACAATCAATGAGTGCCCAAAGCATTGCCCACCGCAGGAAAGCGTTCCGTATTGGCAGGGTGCAATGACATAGCTGCCGTTCTCTATGGCACGGGCGCGGTTCAGCGCATGCCAATGGGCTTCGCCCGTCTTGCGGGTAAAGGCGGCGGGAACGGCCAGCATCTCTGCTCCGGCCTGCGCATAGGTGCGATAGAGTCCTGGAAAGCGCAGGTCGTAGCAAATGGAGAGGCCCACGAGACCGCCGAGGCAGGGCGAAAGAACCGCATGATCGCCCGGCGCAATGGTGGCGCTTTCGCGGTAAATTTGAGAGTGGCCCAGATCGACGTCGAACAGATGCAACTTGTCATAGCGGGCGACCACCTTGCCCAAAGGATCGAGCATGAGCGAGCGGTTGCGCAGCCTGCCGTCATGTTCCCTGACGCCGATCGAGCCGACAAGCAGCCAGCGGGAATGACGTCGTGCTGCGGCGGCGAAGGCCGGAAGGGCCGGATGTTCGGCCTCCGGATAGGCGCAAGGGTGAAGCAATCCTTCCCTGGTTTCGAGACCGACGCAATATTCCGGCAGGGCAACAAGGGCGGCGCCCGCTTCGGCTGCTCGATCAATGAGGCGAAGGCAGGTCGCGATGTCGGCCTCGACGTCGGGCGTGGCCGAATTCTGGATACAGGCGGCGATGAATTTGCGGGTCATTTGACTTATTCAGAAGCCAACCGCATATGAAGTCAACGCCGGCTCTTGCAGTGTGACCCATGGTTGTGGTGGTCAGGCCCATCAAGCGAAAATTCAGAGGCCCGGAAGGCCAGGAGGATATGCCCTACCTCCTCACGCCGGGGCCGCTCACGACATCGCGGGGCGTGAAATTCGCCATGCTGGCGGACTGGGGCTCCTGGGACCAGGAGCTCAAATTCATCGTCGCCGATATAAGGCGGCGACTCCTCCGGCTTGCGGCATGCGACGACAACTATACCTGCGTGCTCATGCAGGGCTCGGGAAGCTTCGCCATCGAGGCAGCGCTCGGCAGCTTCGCGACCATCGGACGGCGCAAGATGCTGATGATCAGCAACGGCGCCTATGGCGAACGCGCAATCCAGATAATCGAGCGGCTCAACCGGCCGCATGAAGTATTGCGCTATGCCGATCACGAGAAGCCGAAGCTCGCTGACGTCGAGGCACTGCTCGACGCCGATCCCGGCATATCGAGCGTATTCCTCGTCCATTGCGAGACGACTTCCGGGCTGATCAATCCCATGCGCGACATCGTCGCCGCCGTGAAAAAGCGCGAGCGCAGCATCATTCTCGACGCGATGAGCTCATTCGGCGCGATTCCCATCGACACGGCGGCGCTCGGCATCGACGTGCTCATCTCATCGACCAACAAGTGCATTGAAGGCGTTCCAGGATTTGCCTTCGTGCTGTGCCGCTGGGATCTGCTGAAGGCGTCGAAGGACCGCTGCCATTCCCTGGCTCTCGATCTCCATGACCAGTGGCGGTACATGG
>DATBMX010000222.1:0-8940 GCA_036554625.1 Aestuariivirgaceae bacterium | reverse complement strand
CCGCCGCGGATAAGCTTCAAATGGGATTGAAGCTGACCGGCCGGATGCGACAAGCTGGCCCTGTTCTTGGGCAGCGGTTCAATCCAGATGATGCGCACGCTGACCAGATGAAACGAGTCAAGCCTTTCTCCGCGGAGCAACTCGGAATCTTGGAACGGCACGACGAGGCCGAGGACCTGAGTGCTGCCTGTATCATCAGCCTGAACCGGCAGGCCAAGGATCTCCAATGTTACGGAAACGTCTCGCGCCGTGCGAGCCCGGCAGCGCATGACAAAGGGATGATTGTCGATTAGTGCGGAGTCGAGGAGCTTGCACATGGTGGTGCGCTCGAACTTGCTCCAGGAGGCGAACAGGTCCTTGTCGGTCATGTTATCGCCCCACAGCTGACACACTCCGGTGCCGGCAAGCCGCAAGCGGTGAGCGGCGTCTCCGAATTTTCTCTCGGAAATGAACATCCAGGGCAGCAGATGCCTGATCTCCCGGAGGGAGATGTCGCTGCGCAGCGGCGCAGAGCGCTCTCCGCGGATGGATTCCCAATAGCGGAACAGGCTGCGGCTGGCGGCGTGTCCGATCTCCGGCAGATGTGGCGCGTTGCATTCCATTGGATGTTCCACCATTCCTATGCCGGTGGCCCTTGCCCGGCTTATGTGTCAAAGCTGTACTGCTGGAAGGGAATGCTGCAGATGGCGTGCCAGCGGCGGCTGCTTGGCGGCAAGCGTCTCATGAAACATGGTGTGACGATGATGGGAGTGGTAAACGGGCGCTCCCCTCTGTCCTAGTTACCGAGAGCCGCACCCCCAGATGGCCATGGATCAATTGCCGCGCCAAAGACCACCCCTCCTTAACGTCCCTGGCGTTGTGACGGGTTTGATCACAGCGATGGTCGCCATTCATCTGATTCGGCTATATGGTCCGTTCAGCGATGAGGCGATCATCTACTACTTCGCCTTCATCCCCGCCCGGCTCGCCGCTAATGCGAGGACGATGGCGGAAGCAGGCCTGCTTGACCAAGGCGCCAGATACTGGAGCCTCATCACTTACGCCTTCATTCACGCCGATTGGCTGCACTTGGCCATGAATAGCTTCTGGATGCTTGCTTTTGGCAGCGTGGTTGCGAGGCGCCTTCCCGTTTTTCGCTTCTTGCTCCTGAGCGGGCTTGGCGCGATCGCCGGTGCCTTGATGTATTATGCCTTTCATCCAGGGGCCAACGCCGTGCTCGTCGGCGCCTCGGCAGCAGTTTCAGCCCAGGTCGCCGCCGCGGCGCGTCTCATGTTCGTTCAGGATGAGAGACTGCGCTGGGGGCATGGGCAGGAAGTCGGAACGGCGAGACCGCTTTCGCTGGTCCAAGCCTTGAGCAACCGGCGATCCTTGACCTTTATTCTGATTTGGCTTGGCCTGAACTACGCATTCGGAGCCGCCGGGCTTGGAACGCCGGAAGCCGATATGCTCATCGCCTGGGAAGCGCATCTTGGCGGATTCATTGCCGGGCTACTGCTGCTCGGCATCGTCGACCAGCGCGACCCGGCTCAGAACTAGAGCGCTGTGAGCCGCAGAGTCCTGCGATCGACCAGACGGTAGAAGCAACTCGGTCTTCCCGTATGGCACGCGTTACCCTTGCCCATTGGCTCGATCGTCAACAGGATTGCATCCTGATCGCAATCGACCTTGACCTCGATCACCCTTTGCGTCTCGCCCGATGTCTCACCCTTGCGCCAGAGCTTCTGCCGCGAGCGGCTCCAGTAATGGGCCTCGCCCGTCTCGAGGGTGAGGTTCAGAGCTTCCGCATTCATGTAGGCCAGCATGAGAACCTCGCCAGTGCGAAAGTGCTGGGCTATGGCGGGGATGAGGCCCGTGTTGTCGAAGCGCGGCCGCAAGTCCAGACTGTCCTCGAGGCGTCCGGAGATCATTTCGCTACAGAGAAAATCCGCTTTGATTGTTCCGGATCAGCTCCATGAATCGCTGCTGCAGGACGGGATTTGAGCGAAACTCACCGGTGAAATGGTTGGTGATCGTCACGACATTGCGCTTGTTGACGCCGCGAAGCGACATGCATTGGTGGACAGCTTCCAGCATGACGGCGACGCCGCGCGGTTTCAGAGCATGATCGATCACGCTGGCGATCTGAGCGGTCATGGTTTCCTGCGTCTGCAGCCGCCGGGCGAAGATCTCGACCACCCGGGCAAGTTTCGATATGCCCACGACCTTGGAGCTTGGCAGATAGGCGACATGGGCGCGGCCGATGAAGGGCGCTATATGGTGCTCGCAGTGCGAGTTGAACTCGATGTCGCGAAGCATCACGAGATCGTCATACCCTTCCACCTCGCCGAACGTGCGCGACAGGGCCTCGTAGGGGTCCTCCTCATAGCCCTTGAAATACTCGCGAAAGGCGCTGGCAACGCGGCGAGGCGTCTCCTGCAGGCCTTCCCTGCCCGGATCGTCGCCCGCCCAGGCAATGAGGGTGCGAACCGCTTCCTCGGCTTCTTCCTGAGAGGGGCGGGACACTCCTCGGCTCAGCGGCTTCTTTGTACAAGCATCCATTCGTTAATCTTCCTGTTCTGGCCCGCCTGGCACGCGTTTCGATCGCGAGTCCGCTATTGAAGCTCGGCAGCGGACGCCTCACATATCATAGCGAAACGCCGGCCGCAAAGCAGGCTCCCGGTTTCAGCCGGGGCGGCGGACTGGCCGGTCCCGCCACAGATCGTATATAGTGAGCCGCATGCTAGAGCACATCTATAATCAGAGAATATTGGAGTTTGCCTCCGACATTCCGAGGCTCAAGCGCCTGGAACAGCCAGAGGCGACGGCTGTAGCCCATTCGAAGCTGTGCGGCAGCAAAGTCACCGTCGACCTTGCGATGGCGGACGATGTCGTCACCGATTTTGGGCATGAGGTCAAAGCCTGTGCGCTGGGCCAAGCCTCGTCCTCGATCATGGCGAGGCATGTGGTTGGTTCGCGGGCGGACGAGCTTAGGGCTTTGCGCGAGCAGATGTACGCAATGCTCAAGGAAAATGGCGCTCCGCCGGCAGGCAAATGGAAGGATCTGGAGGCATTGACCCCCGTGCGGGACTTCAAGGCGCGCCACGCGTCCACGCTCCTGACCTTCGATGCCGTCGTCGATGCCATCGACCAGATAGAGACGAAGCGGAAGGAACGCAAAAGTGCCTGAAGGAAAGGCGGCCATTGTTGCGTCCAGCGTCAAGCCGAGGCTTGGCACAAATTATCCCGCCGAATATGCCGAACCATGCAAGAGTCGGGAGAAGCGAGCATTGGGAGATCAGTTCGGCCTCGACCAATTTGGCGTCAATCTCACGTCTCTGCCGCCCGGCTGCTGGTCCAGCTTGCGCCATTGGCACGGCAAGGAAGATGAATTCATCTATGTGCTGGATGGGGAGATCACGCTGATCGACGACCACGGGGAACATGTCCTTCAACCGGGAATGTGCGCCGGCTTCAAGGCCGGCGTGGCGAATGGTCATCACCTCGTCAACCGGTCAGCAAAAGTTGCACGGTATCTCGAAGTCGGCAGCCGCATGGACGACGAAGACGTCGTTTATTCCGACGTCGACATGAAGCTCTCGAGGCGAGGCGGCGGCGCCTATGTGCAAATGCGCAAGAACGGTTCGCCGATAGGCTGAGCTGTTCGTCCTATCCGTCGATTTCCGGAGGCTTCGGAAACCTGGACTGAAGGTCGCGGTCTGTCACGTCCATGTGGTTGCGGGTGTATTGCTCGGAAGCATCGCGCAGCGGCTGAAAATCCCATGGAAAATAATGGCCGCGTCTGAGGGCCGCGAAGAGAAGATGGCGGATCTTTTGGCTCTCCAGCACTTTGCGCTTCGTCTCGATGGCATCGAAGCGGCGTTTCAGCAGCGTGCGAAACTCCTGAACCAGGCTTGCTCCTGCAGCAGTGGCGGCAATATTCGTCAATTCATCAGGATCGTTTGCGAGATCGAAAAGCTGATCCGGGTCGGGTTCGGAATGAATGAACTTGTAACTGCCTCGGCGCGCCATATAGAGCGGGGCAATAGCGCCTTCAGCGAGATATTCCCCGAAGGCCGTCGCTTGGCTGTCTTCTGAAGCCCCTTTCAGCAGGGGGAGGAGACTTCGTCCGTCCACCGGCCGGGCAAGTCTGGATTCTCGTTGCGTCGCGAGGTCGCACAATGTCGGCATGAGATCGCAGAGGGTTGCCGCATCCCGTACGCGCCGTGGTCGGAACAGCTTCTCGGCGGAGAGGATGAAGGGCACCCGAGCCGAATGTTCGAGGAACGACATTTTATACCAGAGCCCGCGTTCTCCCAGAAAGTCGCCATGGTCGGAGGTGACAGCGACGATCGTGTTGTCCAGCAGGCCGCAGGTTTCAAGCGCTTTCAGAAGCTTTCCGACCAGGCTGTCCACATAAGAGATGTTGGCATAATACCCGTGCCTCGAAGATCGGACGTCCTGGTCCGTGATGTCGTACTCATTGATCGCACCAGCGTCATGGAGCCGGCGGCTGTGAGGATCGAGATCCGCATAGGGGATGGGTTTCACGCGCGGCAGGTCGATGTCCTCGTCGCGGTAGAGATTCCAGAAACTGGCCCGGGCGGCGTAAGGATCGTGCGGATGGGTAAAAGACACTGTCAGGCATAGCGGCTCCCCCTTTGCATAGCGCACGTGATCATAAATCCGACGGATGGCGAGGAAAGTCACCTCATCGTCATACTCGAGCTGATTGGTGATCTCGGCTATGCCTGCCTGTTTCACCGACGTCATATTGTGATACCACCAATCTATCCGCTCGTGAGGCTTCGACCAATCGGGCGTCCAGCCGAAATCGGCGGGGTAGATATCCGTGGTGAGACGTTCTTCGAAACCGTGAAGCTGGTCGGGACCGACAAAATGCATCTTGCCGGAAAGGCAGGTGCGATAGCCTTGAAGGCGAAGATAATGGGCAAAGGTTGGCACCGAGGAAGGAAATTCGGCCGCATTGTCGAAAACACCGTGATTGGAGGGCAGAAGTCCACTCATCAAGCTGGCGCGGGCGGGTGCGCAAAGCGGGCTGGGCGAGTAGAAGTTTTCAAACACCACTCCCTTTTCGGCGAGCCCGTCCAAATTGGGAGTCTTGACCAGGCGATGTCCATAGGCTGGCAGGAAGGCAGCAGCCAGCTGATCAGCGACGATCAATAGAATGTTTGGAAGGCGTTCGGACATAGAGGCAGGGCATGGCGCAAAATGAGAATGAGACAGGCAAGCTCCCACAGGAGCCGCGGCAGTTCAAGCCGGGGGCTGCACTCCTCCTCATGCTCATTCGGTCTTATCAGCTGAGTCTCTCGTCGCTTGTTGGCCGCCACTGCCGACACCTGCCGAGCTGTTCCGACTACGCCGCCGAAGCGATCCGCCGGCATGGGGCCTGGCGAGGGTTCCTGCTCGGTTTATTCAGAGTCTTGAGATGCAATCCCCTCGGCACATCAGGCTACGATCCGGTTCCGGAGATCGTGCCAAAATCACCGTTTGCTCTGTCGGAGCTATGGCGCATGGGCAAGAATCGGCATGACTAGGGCTTGACGGCCCTTCTCTTGCGCGGCACAAGCGAGGGAAGAATGAGCGAGGCTTACCTGCGTGGTCGGCAGGAGTGAGCAGGAGAGGCAGATGATTACCCTCACATTTCCCGATGGCGCGTCGCGCCAGTTCAATCCCGGCATCACGGGCCGCGAGGTCGCTGCCGCCATTGCCAAATCTCTGGAGCAAAAGGCTGTCGCCATGCAGCTCGACGGCAAGTTGCATGATCTTTTCGATCCGATTGCCTCCGATGCGTCGATCAGGATTATTACGCGAAATGATCCCGAAGCCCTCGAGCTTATCCGGCACGATTGCGCCCATGTGTTGGCGGAGGCTGTGCAGGAGCTCTTTCCCGGCACGCAGGTGACGATCGGACCGGTCATCGAAAACGGTTTCTTCTACGATTTCTATCGAAACCAGCCCTTTACGCCCGAGGACTTTCCGGCGATCGAGAAGAAGATGCGGGAGATCGTTCGCCGCGACATGCCGTTTACAAAATCGGTGATGGATCGAGAGGCGGCCAGGGAGTTCTTTCGCAAGAAGGGCGAGATGTTCAAGGTTGAACTCGTCGACGCCATTCCAGAGGGCGAGGAAATCAGGTTCTATGCGCAGGGCGACTGGGTGGACCTGTGCCGCGGTCCCCATATGCCGTCGACCGGCAAGGTCGGCGACGCCTTCAGACTGACGAAGGTGGCGGGCGCTTATTGGCGGGGCGATGCGCGAAACCCCATGCTGGCGCGCATCTACGGCACCGCATGGAAAGACGAGGCCGATCTCAAGGCCTATCTCCAGGCGCTCGAAGAGGCGGAGCGGCGCGACCACCGCAAGCTCGGGCGCGAGATGGATCTGTTTCATTTTCAGGAAGAGGGGCCGGGCGTGGTTTTCTGGCACGCGAAAGGATGGACCATCTTCCAGGAAATAGTGGCCTATATGCGCCGGCGCCTTAAAGGAGATTACGAAGAGGTCAATGCGCCCCAGATTCTCGACAAGTCGCTGTGGGAGACATCGGGTCACTGGGACTGGTACCGCGAAAATATGTTTTTCATAGAGACGGAAGACGAACGCGTGTTCGCCATCAAGCCGATGAACTGCCCTGGCCACGTTCAGATTTTCAAGCACGGGCTAAAGTCTTACCGCGATCTGCCCATGCGCGTTGCTGAATTCGGCATCGTGTCGCGCTATGAGCCGTCAGGCGCCCTCCATGGGCTGATGCGGGTGAGAGCCTTCACACAGGATGATGCCCATATCTTCTGCACGGAGGACCAGCTCGCCGATGAATGTCTGAAGATCAATGATCTGATCCTGTCGGTTTATCGTGATTTCGGTTTCGACGAATTCGTCGTCAAGCTCTCGACTCGGCCGGAGAAACGCGTCGGCACCGATGAGATGTGGGATCATGCGGAAGCGGTGATGCAGCAGGTTTTGAAGCAAATTGCTGAGCAGTCGGGAGGCAAGATCAAGACGGGCGTCAATCCCGGCGAAGGGGCCTTCTATGGACCCAAGTTCGAATATGTCCTGCGCGATGCAATCGGCCGCGATTGGCAGTGCGGCACGACTCAGGTCGATTTCAATCTGCCGGAGCGGTTCGGCGCATTCTATGTCGACAAGGATGGCGAGAAGAAAACGCCTGTCATGGTTCATCGCGCCATCTGCGGGTCGATGGAGCGCTTTCTCGGCATTTTGCTCGAGAATTATGCCGGAGCCCTGCCGCTTTGGCTTGCGCCGGTCCAAGCTGTGGTGGCGACAATCGTTTCAGATGCCGATTCCTATGCGTTGAAAATTGTGGATCGGCTCACGGCTGCAGGGTTGCGGGCGGAACCCGATCTGAGAAATGAAAAGATCAACTACAAGATTCGCGAACACTCGCTTGCCAAAGTGCCGCTCATCCTCGTTGCTGGAAAACGTGAAATGGAGCAGGGAAGCGTCAATATTCGGCGTCTTGGCAGCCAGGATCAAAAGCCCGTGAGCCTTGAAGACGCGCTGCGGGACTTGAAAGCGGAGGCAACATCGCCCGACCTGCGCAAGGCAGTCGAACAGAGGCCAAATTGATGGAAGAAGCAATGCTCAGCGAGCGCGCATCGGCGGCGACGGTTGTCGAGACAGGCGATCCCCGCCTTGCACCCCTCAAGAGCATCATCGTTTCGCATTCGCTGCTCACAGGCGAGTTTGTCCTCTCTTCCGGGCGACAGAGCAGTTATCTGTTTCAGCTCCGCCAGACGACGCTTCATCCCGAAGGTTCTTTTTTGCTCGGCGATATCGTCATTGATTTCATGAAGAGCAGGCGGCTCTCCGCTATCGGCGGCCTCGAGCTTGGCGCGGTGCCTTTTGTAACGGCCGTGGCCGTCGCCAGCCATTTCAGGAACTTTCCGGTGGCCGCTTTCTTCGTGAGAAAGGCTGCAAAGCAGCACGGCGCCCAGGAACTCATCAACGGCCATTTGCCGGATGGCGGGTTTCCACTCGTCGTCGATGACGTGACGACCACAGGCG
Source organism: Aestuariivirgaceae bacterium (assembly GCA_036554625.1). Taxonomy (GTDB): domain Bacteria; phylum Pseudomonadota; class Alphaproteobacteria; order Rhizobiales; family Aestuariivirgaceae; genus DATBLQ01. The sequence goes on along the minus strand of DATBMX010000222.1, from coordinate 918 downwards.
GCTCTATCCTCAAGGCCGTTGCCGCCGTCCAAGAAAGGAAGTGCAGGGTGACGACGGCCTTGTCCATCGTGGACCGGGAGGAGGGGGCGGCCGACGCGCTCGCCCGCGCCGGCATCCGGCTCCATTCTATTTTTCGAAAGAGCGAGTTTTCGGATCACCTTCCCATAACGAAGCAGTGAAATGTCACCCCGTTGACTTGTGAAATTTCCGAGAGTATTGGGCCGCCCGCAATTGTGTGGGGAGAATTATGGCCAAGTATCGATCAAAGTTGCCTCAGCTTGCCGGCAAGTTGTTTCTTTCGGACGGTGGTATCGAAACGTCTCTTGTTTTCTTGGATGGAATAGAGCTGCCGTATTTCGCGGCTTTCGACCTCCTCAAATCCGCAGAAGGTCGGGAATCTCTGCGCAAATACTACGTTCCTTATCTGGAGTTGGCGAAATCGCGAGGCATAGGTTTCATCCTGGAGAGTCCGACCTGGCGCTCGAGCCCAGACTGGGGCGAGAAGCTTGGTTACAGTGCAGCGAACATAAAGGATATCAACCGCAAGGCCATCGATCTTATGGTCGAGCTGCGAAGCAAATATGAGTCCGAGCGATCGCCCATGGTCATCAGTGGTTGCATCGGGCCGCGTGGGGATGGCTACGATCCGGGAAAGATCATGGGCCCCGAAGAGGCAGAGCGCTATCACTCCCTTCAGGCTGGGGTGTTCAGCCAGACGGAAGCAGACATGGTTTCGGCAATGACCATGACGAACGTCAATGAAGCGATCGGATTGGCTCGTGCTGCCGGCGCATCCGGCATGCCCGTCGTGATTTCATTCACCGTGGAAACCGACGGCAAGCTACCGACCGGCCAGCCTCTCAAAGAGGCTGTCGAGCAGGTTGACGGCGCCACTGGCGGAGCGCCTGCTTACTTCAT
>DATBMX010000198.1:0-3774 GCA_036554625.1 Aestuariivirgaceae bacterium | reverse complement strand
ACACTACTTGGAACCACCAAAGTGGCGATTGAAGCATTTGTAAAATTTCTGCCATTTATGCGCCTCCAAATGAATACATGCAAAATACGTCATGGCGGCAAAAAGCATTATTGCAGGAATATCAAAATTGTTAGGCATTGTTAATGTTTTTTGTGTCGAGTCTCAGTCACGACTTTAAAATTCCCGTCCTCTAGCTAGCGCAGCAGCGCCTCGGGCTTCGCAGACCAGCCGTCGCTGGCGGTCTTTTGCACCGGCGATGCGCTCGTCCGTGGACCAAGCGCGCCCGCAGGCGGCGCGGGCTCGTCGCAGGCGGTGCGGCCGAAAATCCAGGTCTCGACATCGCGCTTCAACTTGGCTGCGAGTTCTATGGGGAAGGAGACGTTGCGCGTCGAGATCAAAGGATTGTCGTTGAAGGGATAGAACTGGACGATGAAAACCTGTCCGCGTCCGCCGGTGTCGGAGGAGATGGTGATCTGCGGCAGCTCGGTCAGACCGCTTCCCGTTTCCAGCGCCGCAGGCTTGGTATCGTAATGGAAGCCTGCGAGCGGCGCCGACGGGCTGCTGAACCAGCAGAGTTGCATCTGCTCGGAAAAGGCCTGCTGAACCGTCGCCGGCGCGCCGAAAGACAAGCGCTGCGGCTCGGAGCCTTCCAGACGCGAGACAACCGGATCCTTCTTCGCGCAAGCCGCGGCAAGCAGCGCACAAAAACACGCGGCGCATATCCCTGCCTTGCGCAAAGCGTTCCCCCGAGCCCGGCGATATTCCCCAGCTCTATGTAGTTGGTGAAAATGTCAAAATTTAAACAAGTATCCGCGTAGATAGCGCCGCAGGGGCCAGGAGGGGTCAGCAATCCTTGCCCCCCTTGGCCCATCGCGAAATATCTGTCTTGAATGCCTGGTCGAGCTTGCTCTCCAGCCGCCGGTTTTCCGCTTTGACGGTCGAAGCCGAGGAGCTGCCGCTGATCAGGATGCGAAAAGCCTGAACACCGCGGCCGCCGCTCTCGTCCTTCTGATAGATGATGATCGTCGCCTCGCCCGCATCGCCATCCGCGACGGTTGCGTAAAATCCGTGATTGGTGAGCTTCGGTGCTCCCGGCGTGAACCAGCAGGCGCGAATCTGCTGTGCGAGCTGCGCGTAGACCTGGACCGGCCCCTGATCCCACTGCACGCTGTCCGGCGCATAGGCGGTGGGGGTGAAAAGCTTCACATCCGACAGGCGGGGGAGGCTGAGGCCGGCCTGCTTCGTCTCGCCTTCGTTACTGCGGGATCGGCCGGCGGCCGCTTTCATGAGCCGCTCGTTGCGCGCAGGCAGAGGCGGTCCGCCCCCAGGCATCTCGATGCTTTCGGTCGAGGCGGCCGCTTCCGACTTCGCCTGATCGCCGCCGCCGAGAAGCGCGATCTGAGGCAGGCCGGACGATTGCGCGCAGGCACCGAGACCGGCGATCAGCAAGATACCGAAAATATTCCTCGCCATGCGCATTCCGCCCCCCAAGCTCATCCTCAGCCTAATCGCGGAAATTGATGAATTGCAGCGGCTGCTCGATGTCCAAGGACTTCACGAAGGCGATCGCCTCCTGCAGCTCATCGCGCTTCTTGCCAGAAACTCGAAGCTCATCCCCCTGGATTGCCACCTGCACCTTGAGTTTGGCATTCTTTATGTCTTTCACGAGGCGTTTGGCCAGCTCTTTATCGATGCCGGTCTTCACCACGACGACCTGGCGCATCGATTGCCCCGCTGCTTTCTCCGGTGTGCGGTAGTCGAGCGCGCCCGGCGCTATCTTGCGCCGTGCCAGATGCGTCTGCAGCAGCTCGTGCATCTGCTTCAGCTTCAAATCGTCGTCGGCATGGATGGTCAGCTCACTCTCCTTGCGCTCGACGCGGGACTTGGACCCCTTGAAGTCGTAGCGCTGGGTGATCTCGCGCTCCAGATTCTGCAGAGCGTTGTCCACCTCGGACAAGTCGGTCTTCGATACGATGTCGAATGAGGGCACGACACATCTCCTTAACCCTCATTTGGTGTAGGATTTTGGGTGGTCGCGCAAGAAAATCCGCCAGCCTTTGCACAAGGCCGGCGGAGGGCGAAGAATTATGGAAGACAATGCCGGGTAGAAAAGCGCAAGCGCTGCCGAAGCCGATTAAGGCACGTTACGCTGCAATCCCTATGCCCGGTTGATGATCGTCTGGCTATGCGGGCCGACACCTATGGCATTGAGCCCGTGCACTGAATGGTTCGCCGAGCGGTCGTGATCGATCAGCGCGCGCTCCTCGACCAGCTCGGATTTTTTCAGCTCCTCGACCGACTCGGTTAGATCCGCCCTGGCCTCTTCGAGCTTGGCCTCAAGATCGCGGATCGAGGCGTGAAGATTGTCGCGGCGCTGGCGCGCTGCCTTGGCGTAGGTCGGGTAGGAGTAGTGATTGACGTCGCGGACGCCGCTGGTTTCTTCCTCCACCCGGATCTGATGATTGAGGTCGTCCGCCATGCGCCTGAAGTCGGCGATCATCGTCTCGATGTCGATGACTTTCTGCTGCTTCTCGTTGACCTCGAAGCGCCGCAATTTGAGCAGGGTATCGTTTAATTTCATCGCACGCACACACCCGCGCCGCAACTCGCCGCGCAAGGCATCTCCTCTCTGGTTGCGATGCGCTGCCCAAAACACGCGGCATCGCAGATTGGCCCAGGACCCATCATGCCTGCGAGACATTAAATGGCGGTAAACCACAAACAGATGCTTCAATGCCACAGGCGGGCCGGTTCTGAGCAAAAAGCGGTGCGCAACCTATGGATGAGTCACAAATTCTGCTAATTTTGATTTGCGGATGATTCGTTTCCCGGCGCTGGGCTGATTGCTGACGATCCCTGTAATTTTTTATATTTCCGAAGCTGCAAGCACTGCGCGACCAGCTTATTGCGGGAACGCGTGCTGATTGCTGCGAAATCAATGGAAGATCGGTTTTATTTGCCGAAACGCTATGATTTTTCGTATCATCGACTGCGTCGGGAAATCCTTGCCTGCGTTCCGTCACGGTTTTGCGTAAAATAGGTATTTTCCGAGTTCGTCTCGAGTCTGCGTCGATACACCCATAGCGTGTGCGCTCTGAGTCCAAGGGCCTCCGGTCCCATCCAAAACTCCTGTAACGCAGTCATTTGTTAACCTGTTCCGTTTACCTTTGTTGTGGAATTAACCCCGCCCATGCGCATCGTGGCATGCCGCGAGAGAAGCAAAGCGATCCCGCTCGCTGGGCTACGAATTAAAATGAGGAATCAGGATGAGGGTGTTGCTTATCGAAGACGACAGCGCCACGGCTCAAAGCATAGAGCTCATGCTTCTCTCGGAAGGCTTCAACGTATTTACGACAAATCTTGGCGAAGAGGGCGTCGATCTCGGCAAGATCTACGATTATGACATCATTCTCCTCGACCTTGGCCTGCCCGATATCAGTGGCTACGAAGTGCTCCGCACGCTGCGCGTGAGCAAGGTCAAGACGCCGATCCTGATCCTGTCCGGAATGGCCGGCACGGAGGATAAGGTTCGCGGCCTCGGCTTCGGCGCCGACGACTACATGACCAAGCCGTTCCACAAGGACGAACTCGTCGCCCGCATCCATGCCATCGTGCGCCGCGCCAAGGGCCATGCCCAATCCGTCATCTCCACCGGCGATCTCGTCGTCAATCTCGACACCAAGACCGTCGAGGTCGGCACCCAGCGCGTGCATCTGACCGGCAAGGAATACCAGATGCTGGAGCTGCTCTCGCTTCGGAAGGGCACGACGCTCA
>DATBMX010000183.1:0-4238 GCA_036554625.1 Aestuariivirgaceae bacterium | reverse complement strand
CTGGTGATTACGATCGTGGTACTGACCGTGAACATGCTGGTTGATGTCGTTTCCGCATTGCTGGATCCGCGCCAGATGCGAGCAAAGGCGTCGCGATGAGTGATTTCGCGCAGTCCAAGACCCGGACCCGGAGGCATCACTTCAACTGGCGCCGCTGGCTTCTCCTGCTGATCGGTGGTGTTCTCGTCGGAGTGTTCGTCCTGTGTGCGATCCTGGCCGAATTCACTGCGCCTTATTCTCCATACGATCTCGATGTCTCGAGCATGCTTCAGGGGCCAACTGCGGCACACTGGCTTGGAACGGACGAAGTGGGCCGCGATGAGCTTTCGCGCGTCATCTTCGCCGCCCGTATATCGATCGAGGTAGCTCTTGTCGCCGTAGGCGTCGGCCTGTTGGGCGGCACCATAATCGGCATTGTTGCTGCTTACTTTGGCGGCTGGATCGATGTCGTTTTGATGCGCTTCATGGAGCTGCTGTTCTCGTTTCCGGCAATACTCTTGGCGGTAATTCTGATGGCCAGTCTCGGCACCAGCATGCTGAACGCCATGCTGGCCATCGGAATCATCTTCATACCGGGATTTTCCAGATTGGCGCGTGCCGCCACCAACGATGTTCTGCGCCAGCAGTACATTGACGCGGCTCGTGTGACCGGAATGAGGGACAGCCGTATTCTGGTCAGCGAAATCTTGCCGAATATAGCGACCCCGCTTCTGGTGGAGGCGGCTGTGGCGTTTGCCTATGCAGTATTGCTGGAATCTGCGCTGAGCTTTTTAGGACTTGGTGCGCAGCCGCCTGAACCCTCTTGGGGCAACATGCTGAGCACGGGACGAGGCTTTATGGCGCAGGCGCCTTGGCTTGGCATAGCTCCCGGCATGGCGCTGTTTCTCTGCGTTCTCGGCTTCAATTTACTTGGCGACGGCCTGCGCGATGCGTTCGATCCACATTTGCGGGACTAGAATGAGCGACTCGCGCTGGCATTGTCGCACCGATAAACCACCGGCTCTCGCGATCGACAAGCTCCATGTCGAGATCAAGATGCAGCGCGGGCCGGCCCGCGTTGTGGACAATGTGAGCATGGAGGTTTGGCCTAACGAAATTGTCGGCATCATAGGCGAGTCCGGTAGCGGCAAGACTATGACTGCTCTTTCTGTCCTCGGTCTCATGCCTCGTCAGGCAAGGCTTTCCGGAGAAATCAGGCTATCGGGTAAAGCCTTGACGACTTTGCCGGAGGCCGCACTTCGTAAGCTGAGGGGCGACCGCATCGCTTACATTCCGCAAGACGCCCTTCGCGCGCTGAACCCGGTGCTGCGAATTGATACGCAAGTCGGAGAGCCGCTCAACATTCACCGAGGAACACCTTGGCAAATGGCGAGACAGCGTGCCCTCGAGCTTCTTGGCGCAGTGCACATTCCACAATCCGAAAAGCGGGCGCGCGAGTATCCGCATCAATTTAGCGGTGGCATGCAGCAGCGTGCCATGATCGCCATGGGATTGGCGCTGGGACCTGAGCTCCTGATAGCAGATGAACCGACGACGGCTCTTGACGTCACCGTGCAGGCGCAGGTGCTGCAGCTGCTTAGAGAGATTCGCGATACAAAAGGTACTGCAATCTTGTTCATCACCCACGACCTCGGGACCATCGCAGAGCTCTGCGATTGGGTCTATGTCATGTATGCAGGCACCGTCGTGGAACAGGGATCCGTTGAGCACATTTTTGATCGGCCTGCTCACCCCTACACGCAGATGCTTTTGCGGGCCACTCCCACCGTTAAGACCGTCCAGGAGGAATTGTTGTCGATTCCCGGCGCAATTCCGCAACCGTTTGATCTTCCGGTTGGCTGCCGATTTGCAGACAGATGTCCCTACCGCTTCGACCCGTGTTCCGATGAACCTCCTCATCTGCAGGCAGGTTCCGAACATACGGCCCGCTGCTGGTTGTTGTCGAAGCCGCAGGAATCCGCAGCGGCATCCATGACATGAGCAACATGCTCGATTCCATTCTGCAGCTCTCTGACGTAACCAAGGAGTTTCAGTCCGGTATGTTTCCCTGGACGCGTCGCAACTTGCGCGCCGTCGATGGTGTCACACTCGAAGTATATCCGGGAGAAACTCTCGGGATTGTCGGGGAATCGGGTTCAGGCAAATCGACTTTGCTCAGGATGGCTCTCCGCCTCATTCGACCAACTGCCGGCCGCGTGCTGTTTGAAGGATATGATATTGCCAGCCTGTCGGGTCGTGATCTGCGAAGCATGCGGCGGCGGTTGCAAGCAGTATTTCAGGATCCTGCATCGTCTTTCAACCCTCGTCACAGCGTGGGAAGGATCCTGCTCGCGCCCCTGCAGGTTCATCAGATCGGAAATGCGTCGGAGCGCCGACGATTGGTTGGCGATACGCTGGAACTGGTTGGCCTCAGCCCGAAAATTGCCGAACGCCTACCGCATCAGCTCTCCGGTGGGCAGCGTCAGCGCGTCGCGATTGCCCGCGCCATCATCGTGAAGCCTTCGCTCATTCTTGCGGATGAGCCGACATCGGCTCTCGACGTATCGGTACAGGCCCAGGTGCTTAATCTCTTCAAGCAAACCAAGCGCAGCCTGGGACTGACCTATCTTTTCGTCAGCCACAACTTAGGCGTTATTCGTTATGTCAGCGACCGTGTCGCGGTCATGCGTCTCGGACGAATTGTCGAGGTTGGGCGAGCCCACGATATTTTCACACATCCTCAGCACGCCTATACTCGGGCTTTGCTTGCTGCAGTTCCCGACACACACAAGAAGGCCGCAGAATACCAAACCGCTCCCGTGAGAGGTTGAATCTATGCTTGAACTTAACACTTTCTCAATCGCAGCACGTTGTGAGCGAACGGGAATGCTTGGCGTTGCCGTATCGACGGCTGTGCCAGCCGTTGGAGGAATATGCCCATTCATTGCACCAAACTGCGGCGCGATCTCGACCCAGTCGTGGGTGAATCCTTACCTTGGAATCGACGGCATCGCATTGTTGAAGAAAGGCATGCATGCCAGCGCAGTGTTGGACAAGCTCATGGCCGATGATCCGGGCCGCGATGTGCGCCAAGTTGGAATCGTCGACAAGACAGGACAGAGCGCCTCCTACACCGGGGGGAACTGCGTGGCTTGGGCCGGTCACCAAACCGGGAAGAATTACGCCGTTCAGGGCAATATGCTGATCGGGGCGCCGACGGTGGACGCCATGGTGGCGGCATTTGAACGCGCCAAGGAACTCGATCTGCCGGAACGCTTGATCGTGGTGCTGGAAGCCGGACAAATGGCTGGCGGCGACAAGCGCGGTCGGCAATCCGCGGCGGTCAAGGTATATTGGAAGGAAGACTTCCCGTACTTGGATCTTCGCGTTGACGAGCATCGTCATCCGGTGGCCGAGCTGCGGCGCGTTTTCGAGGTGGCGCGTCATCAGCTCTTGCCTTTCGTCGATGGCATGCCGAGTCGCGACGACCCGCTGGGTTCCCTGCCGGAGCATGTAACGGCGATGTTGCTGACCCCGCCGCCTTATCGACCAAGCGGCGGGGGAAGCGCACCGTAGACCGCGAAAGCCGTTACTTTGAAGTCACACCGCCGGTCTTCTTTGCTCTTGCAAGCTGTTGACATGCTTTCGCCTGCATCTGCCTCTCTTCTCGCAAGCAAATTCTTCAAATGCAGGATTGGGCTCAATTTACTAGAACCGCGATCAGCGTTGATCACTGGCTTGGCCGGCGGCGGATGCGTGGTCCGCCGCTTTGCCTACGGCTGCTTGGCATCCGCGTTCGTTTGCGTGACCCAGTGGAGGATGTTCAGCCACAGCCTTCCATATCCGCTCCATGAGGAGAAGGTATCCGGAAGCCAATGGGGTCCGATATCCGATGTCCATACGACTGATCGGCCACTGCCATAACTTCTAGTCACAAGCAGCGGGTGGCCACCTTCTTCGTCGGGCAGCTTGGCGAGTACCTCGACAGCATCACTAGGCCTTGCCTGAACTTCATTTGCGCCGAAGAGCATCGGCCACTCTCCCTCCAGTCCACTGAGAATTGGATGACGAGTGCGAGAAGCGATGATTGGTCGAAACCCTTCAGGCACCTCGATCCGATCGTCATAGGGCAGGCAGGTCACTGGCAATGCGTCTTCAACGGGTGTTCCGCGCCACCGCGCCTTGCCATCGATTCCCTGAAAGCTGAGATATCCGCCGACCATCACCAGACCGCCACCCTCTTTGGTCCACTGCCGCAG
>DATBMX010000146.1:0-4992 GCA_036554625.1 Aestuariivirgaceae bacterium | reverse complement strand
GAGAAATGCCGTGAAGGCCTCCGCAGCGCCCAGATAAACGAATACGATGAACAACAGGGTCGCCAGCATTGCGGCTGAAACTTTCCACGACGCCACCTGCCGAAGCCTGGTCAGCGTTAGGACGGCTTGCGACGAAGTGATCCAGATGAAGAACAAGAAGATGACGGTCCCTTGGGGTTCCAAGAGAGGGATCCGCAGGATTCCATGGGTGCCCAAGAGAATGAGCAAGGGAATGAAGAGGGTGGTGATGAATCCCGTAAACCACGCCAGGCGAGATAGCCCTCCTTCATCGGTATGATGGTCGACATGTGGAAAATGCGGCTCCTGTCTGGCTTTGTGAATGACATTCCCGCAATTCAAAAACACGGTCGCCTTGAAGAGCCCGTGCGCGATCAGATGGAACACGGCCAGCGAGAAGGCCCCGAGGCCGCACTCCATGATCATATAGCCCATCTGCCCGATCGTCGAAAAGCCGAGCGTTTTCTTGATGTCGTTCTGCGCCAACATCATCGTGGCACCGAGGAAGGCCGTGAGCATGCCGATGACGAGGGCGACGTGCAAGGTTATCGAACTGAGGCCGAACAGAGGAGCCAGGCGGTTGATCAAAAAGCCGCCTGCATTGATGATTCCTGCGTGCAGCAACGCATGCACTGGGGTCGGGGCAAAGAGCGAGCCCGGCAGCCACAGGTGGATCGGGAACTGGGCTGACTTTCCCATCGCACCGGCAAAGAACAGCAGTGTCACGGCCGTGGCGCCACTGATGTCCATCCCGGGCCAAAGCGCCAGGGCGACCGGCGTCTGTGACGCCCTCGCAAAAAGATCTTGGAATTCGAGCGTGCCGTAGAGTTGATACGCCAGGACGATCCCGGCAAGAAACGCCGTGTCTGCGACCCGCAGAAGCGTAAACGTCTTGAACGCGCCGGCCAAGGTTCCGGCATGTCCGTGGTTGTGCGCGAGGACGTAGAGCAGGTAGCTGAGCACCTGCCAGAAAAGGAAGAGCATCATCAAGTTGGAACTGGAGACCATGCAGATCAACACGAAGTCGGTCAGACAGATCATCGCGAGATAGCGGCCGGCATGGCGATCCTGGAACATGTAGCTGACCGAGTAGTTGTAGATAATCATGCTGATACCGGTGATCAGCGTCATCATGATGGCGCTCAATCGGTCGACGTAAAACCCGATCGGGATGGCAAAGGAGCCGACTGAGGCAAGATCGTAGAACCGAATCTCTATTGGACCGTGACTGGCGACCTGATACAGCGTTCCCATGGCTCCCAAGCCGGCGAGACCGACTGGGTAAGCGGCAAATCGCGCGCGCGCATGTCTTGTGCGGTGAGAGCCGACAAGCGAGACGACGGCAGCGACGAGCAGGAAGACCGGAACAAGCAGCACGAGCGTCACGGACACCTCCTCACTCCCAGAGCATTTTCGCTGCCTCTCGGCGTCGGGGCAGTGCGGGACCCCGTTAGGCCTATCGACGGCTAACCATTAATACGACCTCCGGAGCTTCGTCAAGCGGCATCGTTCACAACTGATCTTGCGCAGAGTGTTCGAGCCGTCTAAGCGCAGATCGTTGAGTCTGGACCAAGCGATGGAAGCCCTCGTCCACATACAGACGATTGAGGAAGAGCACATACAACCGAGCCCGGATGGCATTGATCCACACCGGTTCCGGCAGCGACCGGCCATGCGCCTTCATGTAGACGTAGCACCAGCCGAGTATGGTTGTCAGTGTGGCCGCGCCGATCATCATGTCGAAGAGTCGACCCGGCAGCTCGGCAGCTTTATAGTACGACGCGACGTCGTTGGGGTTGGGGTAGAGAAAGGCCGTAAATGACTCCACCGCAAACAGGTAGACGAACACGACGAACAAGAGCGTGAGCAGCATGGTCGCCGCCACTTTCCATGATTCGATGTGGCGAAGGCGCGCCAGAGTCAAAATGGCTTGCGAGGAAGTGATCCAGATGAAGAACAGGAAGATGACGGTTCCTTGAGATTCCAGAAGTGGGATCCGCAAGGCTCCATGCATGAGCAACAAGATCAGAAGGGGAAGAATCAGGGTCGTGACGAATCCTGTTAGCCAGGTTAGGTTAGAACGGCTTTCCTCTTCGCTCTCTCGCTCGAGATGGGGGAAATGAGGTTCGAGGCGCGCGCGGTTTATGACGTTGCCGCAATTCAAAAACACGGTCGCCTTGAAGAGGCCGTGCGCGATCATGTGGAAGACGGCGAGCGAGAAGGCACCGAGGCCGCATTCCATGACCATGTAGCCCATCTGGCCGATCGTCGAGAAACCGAGCATGTTCTTGATGTCATTCTGTGCCAGCATCATCGAAGCACCGAGGATGGCGGTGACGGTTCCGATCACGAATGCGATATGCAGCGTCGTTGAACTTATTCCGAACAGTGGAGCCAGCCGGTTGACCAGAAACCCGCAGGCATTGATGATGCCGGCGTGGAGGAGTGCCGTGACGGGCGTGGGAGCATACAGATATCGCGGCAACCAAATGTGAAGCGGAAATTGTGCGGACTTACTCATACCTCCCACGAGCAGCAGCAGAGTGACTGCCGTCGCACCATGTAGTTCTATGCCGGGCACCAGCGAAACTGTAGCCGTCGATCGAGCCGCCGCTGAGAAGAGGTCCGGAAAATCCAACGTGCCGTACAGCTGATACGCCAGCGCAATCCCTGCGAGAAAGGCGACGTCCCCGATTCGCAAGATGGCAAAGGTGCGAGAGGCGCCCTCCATGGTCCTGGCATGGGCATGGTTGTGAATCAGGATGTAGAGCAGATAGCTTAGGATCTGCCAGAAGACAAACAGAGTCATCAGATTTCCGCTTGAAACCATGCAGAGCAGCACGAAGATCGCGACGCCAATCATGGCGAGATATCGGCACTCATGGCGCTCCTGAAACATGTAGTCGATGGAATAGGCATAAATGATGGTCCCAATGGCCGAGATCAGCACCATCATGACAGCGCTCAATCGATCGACATAGAGGCTAAATGGCACCGGGAGCATGGTCCCCGATGCGGGGGTGTACAGGTGAACGGAGATCGGCCCTTGTGTTGTGACGGCGTAGAGAGTTGCGATGGCGGCTAAGAATGCGCCGCCGACTGGCCAGGCGGCAATCTTCGCCCTCCCATGAACGGTCTGCTCGCCTCCGGTGATGACGAGGAGCGTAGTAAGCAGTGGAAGCAGCGGGACAAGCAAAGCGACAAACATTAGCCCCTCGTAACCCCAGAAGAAACAAAAAAGCCAACCGACAGACCCGACACATTGGTCGTTTCGTCTTGGTTGGCTTGTACTGCGACCAGCCTCACGCTCGAAGAGCCGGTCACCCTACTGCCTATAGAACAGAAATGCGGCGTCTTGCCCATCCTCGTTCGTTCGCGAGGACACACGACATTGCCGGTTGATGAACGGGGTCCGTCCATAACGCCGAAGCGCGCCCACTGGCGGTTATAATTGCCGGCCACCAAACGGGAAGCTGGCTACCGTACACGTCCTGTGGGAGAAGAGGGATGACACCCGTGTGAATGCCCAGCGACGGTTCTGTCTGACCTCTTCAGAAAAAAGCGGGATCGCGACAGCTTCGGTTCCCACGTGTAACAGGACTTCAAAGGGAAACGCAACGAGTTTTTCGAGCTAGAATCATAGGAACATCAGGACAGGCACATGGGCCCTTCGACCCATTCCGGAGGAGTAGGCCGCATACCTATGCGGACCGTAGGCGGCCCGTCCTGGTCGTCATTGCCTTGTTCGACTCGCACTCACTATAATCTGCTCCAGCGCGAATGACCGATGGGCGGGCCGCGGAGCCCGGCTTGCAGCTGCCGGGGCTGTCAGACATGTATAACGCGATCAGACAGGCCGTCATCAAATTTGAGCAGGACTTTATGGGGCGCGGGCCGACGGATGTCCGAGCCTTTATCATCCGGGATCTGGTCGTCGTCCACCTCAAAGGGGTCCTGACCAAAGCCGAACGCCAACTGGCCAAGAATGCCGACGGGATTGAGATGGTCAAACGGATGCGCCAGAATCTGATCGCACAGGGCCGAGACAGTCTTTGCAGTGAAATTGCCGGTATTACGGGCGCGAAGGTGACGGGGCTATTTACCGATATCGATACCCAGATTGGCGAGCGGATCATGGTTTTTACGCTGGATCAAGATCTTGGCCCAGTCCAGGCTTCCAGTCAGTGACGACGATATGAGCCGACTACGAACACTCGAGGAACTTTCTTTCGATAACACCTATGCGCGTCTCCCGCATGCCTTTTATGCCAGGCTCGCGCCGACTCCCTTCTCGGACTCTCCGTATCTCGTCAGTTTCAATCGCGCTGCGGCGGAGCTGATCGATCTCCACCCCGATGAGGCCGGCCGGCCCGAGCTTGTCGGCGTGTTCGGAGGAGGCTTGCCTGCGGCCGGCATGGAACCGCTGGCGATGCTCTATTCAGGACACCAGTTCGGCGTCTATGTCCCGCAGCTCGGTGATGGGCGAGCCATCCTTCTCGGGGAGACGAAGAACGAACGCGGTGAACGATGGGACCTGCATCTCAAGGGGGCGGGGATGACGCCATTTTCCCGTGACGGAGACGGGCGCGCCGTACTGCGCTCGACGATCCGCGAATATCTCTGCAGCGAAGCCATGCACGGGCTGGGTATTCCCACGACCCGCGCCCTCTGCATCGTCGGGAGTGATCACAAGGTTTATCGTGAACAGGCAGAGACCGGGGCGATCGTGCTTCGCATGGCGTCGTCCCATGTCCGATTCGGCACATTCGAGGTGTTTTACTATCGGAGGCAGCATGAGGAGCTCAGAATACTGGCCGACTACGTGGTGGCACACCACTATCCGCATCTCGTCGGAGCGAAGGACGCCTACGCGCGATTCTTCGAGGAGGTCGTCGAGCGTACCGCTAAGTTAATTGCCCAATGGCAGGCCGTCGGCTGGGCCCACGGCGTGATGAATACTGACAACATGTCGAT